>DASXIK010000251.1:0-4275 GCA_036498025.1 Chthoniobacterales bacterium | reverse complement strand
GATCTCGTGACCATGGCCTGGTGGGATAATCTCTGGCTCAACGAAGGATTCGCCTCCTGGATGGGCACCAAGGCCACCGCTCACTTCAACCCGCAATGGGAAGTCTGGCTCCGCAAAAATGTGCCGCGCAATCCGGCCCGGCGCATCGGCATCGCCAAAGAACAGGCCATGGAAAGCGACGCCCGCTCCACCACTCATCCCATCCAGCAGCCGGTGGCCACCGAAGAGGAAGCCAATAGCGCCTTTGACGATATTGCCTATCAAAAAGGCCAGTCGTTCATCCGCATGCTCGAGAGTTTTCTCGGCGAAGACGTTTTCCGCGACGGCATTCGCCGTTACATCGCGCAGCATAAATATTCCAATTCCACTACCACCGATCTTTGGAACGCGCTCGGCGAAGCCTCCGGCAAGGCAGTCGCCAATATCGCCGCCGGCTGGGTCCTGCAACCGGGATTTCCCTTGGTGGAGTTGAAACGCCAGGACGATCGCGCGCTCCTGACCCAGCAGCGGTTCACCGTTAACTTCAAGAACCGGCCTAACCAGCTCTGGCAAATCCCTCTCACCTATTTCTTCGTTGGTGAGGATAAACCGCAGAGCCGGCTGATGACCAAAGCGCGCGACGCGCTCGCAGAAATACCGTCCGACTCGATTCTGAAACTGAACATGGACGGCGCGGGCAATTACCGCGTGCAGTATGACGATGCCTCGTGGGATCTCCTGCTCACGGAGTTGCCGAAGTTGGGAAGCGCCGACCGCGTGAATCTCCTGAGCGATGAGTGGGCGCTGGTCCAGGCGGGCCGCGTTCCCTTGTCCCGTTATCTGCGACTGGTGGAAGCCTTGCCCGACGTCGCTGAGCTGGCGGAGCGCGAGCAGATCATTAACGCTTTTGACTTCACTAACCGGCTTCTGCTTGGCCAGCCGGAGCGCGAGAAATTTCAGCGCTACGCTCGCTCTATTCTGCGACCGAGCTTCGATGCCCTTGGCTGGGAGCCGAAATCCGGCGAGCCGGTCAGGCTATCGAACCTGCGCGCCAGTCTCATCCATGCGCTGGGCCAGCTCAATGATCCGGGCGTTATCGCCGGGTGCCGTGAGCGCTTCCAAAAATACCTGGCCGATCCTTCCATGGTTTCCCCGGACCTTCGCCGCCCCATTCTGCTGGTGGCCGGCCGCTACGCCGATCAGGCCGCGTGGGACAAACTCCATCAGCTCGGCCTCGCCAGCACCAACATCGCCGAGAAACAAAACGATTACGACGCACTCGCCTGCGCCACCGATCCCGCTCTGGTGAAGCGGACACTGCAAATTGCCCTAACGAATGAACTCGCCACCAGCCGTGCCGTCTTCCTCGTCGGCAAGGTGGCCCTCTTCAGCGACCACCCCGACATGGCCTGGCAGTTTGCTCGCGAGAATATGAAGGCCCTGCGCGCCAAGCTCGATTCCCTCGGAGCGTCCACCTACGCACCGGGTCTGTTTACCGTTTTCTCCGACTTGAAATATGTCGATGAGTTGAAAAACTACTCCCGGGCCAGCCAGCCGGAGCTGAACGCCCGGGAGGTGGCCAAGGCCGTCGATGAAATCGAGGTGCGCGCGGAGTTGAAGGAGAGATTGGGCCGGCAATTCACCGCCTGGAGCGAGAGCCGAAAAAAGAATTAGAACCGTCTAAGCGGGCGCGGACGGGGGCCTCTCCGCCTCGATGGCAAGACTTTGCGCCTGTCGCCAGCCACCCTGTGCCTGCACAAAAACGAAGAAGGCCAGGATGCCCAGCCAGACGGATCCTACCAGGTACGCGGTGATGGCGAAGAGGATGGCCCCGCCAAAGCCAATAACGCTGGCAATCTTCAGGCTCCGGATGGGCCCGAGCCGGAACCAAAGCAGCGCCCGCACAATTTGTCCGCCATCCAGCGGATAAATCGGCAGCAAATTGAACACCAGCAGGCCGGTGTTCATGGCCCACAAGGCAAAGACAAAATTATAAAGGTCGCGGTGCGCGATGCCCCAGTGCAGCCGCGCCGCGATCATCAAAACCAGAGTGAACATTGGAAACAGCACCACGTTCACCAGCGGGCCGGCCGCGATGCTCCAAAGATACGCCCCCGGCCGCGGCGCCGGCACCACAAACGCCACCCCGCCCAGCGGCCATAGAACAATTCGATCCGCCCGGCCGCCGGTTTGCCGGCAGGCAAAGGCATGCCCAAACTCGTGCAGCAGTACTATTAAGAAGAGCGCGAGATATTCCATCACGCCCCAGAGAGGCGCGCGGTAACGCCGCGAGTAACCCGTCATTTCAATCGCGGCCACGATGAACCAGGTGAAATGAAGGTAAACCCGGATGCCCGCCAGTTGAAAGAGAGGCAAAGCCGCTCGCAATGGCGCCGGCGCCGGGCGCGTCGCCTCCTGCGGCAAAACTGGCGGCGCCTCGCTCAGACGCTCGTCCCGGCTCCCCCTTGGTCGGAAGAGAGCAAGAGGCGCATCGGCATCATGGATGATTCCACGAAACCGTGCCGCTTGAAAAACGCCTGGGAACGCATCTCCGGCCGATCGGTCAGAAGCGTGATGCGCAGAAAATGTTTCTGTTTGGCAAACTCGATGGCGTGATCCAGCAACTTCGAGCCGTAACCGTGGTCCCGGTATTTATCGTGCACCACCAGATCCTCCAAAAGGACGACGAAGCCGCCTTCCGCCGTGCTGATGGTGAACAGCAGGTTAATCATGCCCACGATCACGTTATCGCGCCGCAGAACAAAAACGCGACCGCGATTCGGCTGCTCGAAAATCAGTCGCAAACCGCGCAGCTGTTTCTCCTTGTTCGGGCGAAAATCCTTTTCGTGGGCAAAAAGCTCCACGAGCAACTCGGACAATTCATCCAAATCCGCCTCCGTCGCCGGTTCGATAACAACTTTTTCGCTCACCCCACGTCCCTTATTTCAGAAAGGGGCGGCGGTGGCAAATGTGATTCGCGCCTAAAGCTGGCGCCGCGCCGGAATTGACAACCGCCTTTCCCTCCCTAACCTTCCCGCTCCCATCCCCCGGGTGGGTTTTGACACTATGAAACGCACCCTGCAGCGATCCAAACGCACCCGCAAACGGCAGCATGGTTTCCGCGCGCGCATGGCCACCAAAGGCGGACGCGCCACCCTGGCCCGCCGCCGCCAGCGCGGTCGTAAACGCCTCCTCCCCAAAGGCGTCGAGGTCCACTTCGCCCGCCACACCGAAGCCTAAGAGCGCTTTCCCTGGCAGCTGTAATCGCCCCGCTCTGCTTGCCACGCCGAAGCAGCGCGAAGGCGGGTCGGGCATTCCCCCCTCGGGCACGGCGACAGAGCGCCGGCTCGCGCGACTTTTCCCCATAGTCGCCCCCCGCTCGGTGTGGGGCGGCATCAAGGGGGCGCGCACTGAACTCTAGCAATCGTTCCTCCATCGAACGCCGCGTTCCCTCTTACTTGGACGTTGAGCGTTGGACGTTGGACGTTGAGCGTTTGCTTCAAAGTCCCCTTTTACTCAGCGAGGCAATATTCCTCTGGCGGTCACTCCCTGGTTTTGCCTTTTTCACTCTTCAGAGTTGCAATCTTCACCGTCAGCTCCCCCTGCGCCGCCTTCGCCTTCGCCATGTGATCGCTTCGCTCGAACCATCCCTCCTGCGATTTCTCATCGCGCACCCATTTCGCGCGCCCTGTATTCATCTTAAGTAAACGGGTAACCTCCTTCTCCGACAGATCAGTCCGATCATAACGGGAATACTTTTCCAAGACGCTCACGTTGTGATCAAAAGTCACCTCAATGAGATATCGATCCTTATGGTAAAGAGTGACCACCGTCCCATTATCACTTAAATGTCGCGCCACCAGCGAGCCGTAGAGATCATCAATCCGATCCCCGTTATCGCCCAGATTGCCTCGGACAACGCCCGACATCGCGATGAGGCAAAATAAAACAAGCAGTCGCTGCACCGCTCAACTAATAGCTTATTTCACTTCTAAAATCGAAAATCTTAAATCTTAAATTCATTGCCGGGCTCACTATTAGATGGTCAACGCCCCTGCGAGCACGCCATAATCCCGGGACTCCCCGCTGGACATGAAAACCGCGCATGCTTTAACCCCATGGCTCCGCCTGCTCGCCGCGGTGGCGTTGGCGCTCTGTTCGACAGGTTCACTCACCGCGGGGGGCGTCACGGTCATCACGCATGGGTTTAACTCAAATGTAACCGATTGGATCATTCCCATGGCCGGGAAAGTGCCGGGGTACCCCGTCTTTCCCGGCTCTACTTACAGCTGCTAC
>DASXIK010000250.1:0-2127 GCA_036498025.1 Chthoniobacterales bacterium | reverse complement strand
TCTTGATGCGTTCTTCCACCGCGGTCCATTGATCGAGCAGGAAGCGCAGGTCGCGCACAAAATAGCGGGCGCGCTGCCCCTCGCCCACGGTGCGGATGATCACGCCGATGCCCTCCGGGATCTCGAGTTCGCGCAAAATCTTGCGCAAGCGATCGCGCTCCTTCGGGTCCTCGATTTTGCGCGAGATGCCGCTGCGATCGCTGAAGGGCATGAGCACCAGGTAGCGCCCGGCAAAGCTCAGGTTCGTGGAAACACGCGGTCCTTTCGTGCCGATGGGGCCCTTGGTCACCTGCACGATCACCTCCGAGCCGACCGGGTAGATCGCGGGAATGTCCCGGGCGGTTATCTTTTTCCGCTGCTTGCGCCCGGGCCGGTCAATTTCCTCAATTCCGCTGTCGAGCGCGGCCGGGATGGCATCCCAGAAATGGAGGAAAGCGTTTTTCTCGAAGCCGATGTCGACGAACATCGCCTTCAGGCCCATTTCGATGTTCTTGACGCGGCCCTTATAGACGCTGCCGACAATATTGCGCGAGGTGTTACGCTCGACGCTGTATTCTTCCAGGCGGCCGTTCTCGAGCAGAGCGACGCGCCGCTCGAGTTTCTCCACGCTGATAACAATCTTGTTTCCCGTCTTGCGGGACGAGAGACCTAAAATTTTTCGAACTTTTTCTAACATAAATCTGGATAGTCTCCGCGATCGGAAGAGGAAGCGGCATGGCACCGTTGTTCATTGCCTGTAAGATCGCTGGGTTTATTGTCGACGACGGACGGGTGGTGGCGGTGTCGGCGCGGGCCGTTTCACCCCAAAAAGCCTTTCAAAAAAGTTAGGTTGCCGTGGCGGCGGGGCGACCGGTTGCGCGCGCGGCGCCCGCGCTTTCTGGGCCACTCGGCCCTGATCATCCGCCTCCGGTTCGACGTCCGGAGCACTGCCGTCGGCCGCCATCTGAGCCGCGCCACTTTGGCTGGTATCGGCGCCTTCTTCGTCCTCGCCGCCGACATTACTACCAGTGTAGCTCACGGATTTGACCAGTTGCAGCGGATTCGGGTGATGCGCAGGCTCGAGCCAGGCGACCGGCATATCGAATTTTTCTTCATCCTGCGCGACAATGCGTTCCAGAATGCGTGTTGCGATCGGTCCCGCAACCTCGCCGCCGTGCCCGGAGGCGCCCTGCACCATCACGGCGACTACATATTTGGGATTGTCGTACGGAGCAAAGCAGGCAAACCACGCCACGTTCTCTTCGTGGCCGCGATCGCTAGCTTGAGCAGTACCGGTTTTCCCGGCCACGACCACGTTTTTCAGCCGGGCGCGGCCGCCGGTGCCGCCGTCTTCGTTGACCACTTTCCAGAGGCCTTTGCGGACGATGTCTATCTGACTGGCGGAAAACTCTCTGTGCAGGTCCGTGCGCACCCGGGTGACCACGGGGTAGGGCTTGCCGTGCTCGTCGATGGCCGGAGAGCCATCCTGGTTCAAGACCCGGTCAACAAACCGCGGATAATAACAAACGCCGCCATTGGCCACGGTGGCGTAGGCCATGGCCAACTGGAGCGGGGAAACCAAGGTATATCCCTGGCCAATGGAAACGTTGGCCGTCTGTGCCTGCGACCATCTTTCCTGCGGATGATGCACCTGCATCCATTCCGGGCCAGGCATGATGCCGGTCTGCTCACCCGTCAGGTGAATACCCGATTCCTCCCCGATGCCGAGCATTTTCCCAACCGCATCGATGGACTGAATGGTGGCGGCGTTGCCGTATTGATAAAAGAAGGAGTCGCAGGAAACCTTGATGGCATCGGCCAGGCCAAGGGTGCCGTGGACGCCCTTACCGGCAATCCAGCATTTGAAATAGTGGTCGCCGTAACTCACGCCGCCACTGCAATTGTAATGGGCGTTCGCCAAATTGCGGCGCAAACCGGCCAGGGCGGTGACAATTTTGAAGGTGGATCCGGGAGGCAACGCGCTGATGGCGCGGTTAACCAGCGGATCGGCCTCATCCTTCTGCAGGGCTTTCCAATCCTTCGCTTTGATGCTGGGGATGAAAGTGTTCGGATTGAAGGAGGGCACGGAAACGATGGCCAGGACATTTCCGTTGTTCGGATCGACCACCACGGCGGCGCCACGGGGGA
>DASXIK010000249.1:0-4804 GCA_036498025.1 Chthoniobacterales bacterium | reverse complement strand
ACAATGGAAGGGAATTGCGTTCCTCGCGGTTTTTGATCTTATCTTTTTGACGGCCCTATGGCTTTTCGGCCAATATTTTCTGGAGGAATGATCCGCGATGGCAAAACGCATTCTCTTCGGCGCCGTGGCCACCTTGCTCGTAATTGCGGCCGCTTACGCTAACTTCTTCGTGGCTCCCACGGAACGCACCATGGGCGTCATTCAACGTATTTTTTATTTTCACGCCGCCACCGCCTGGGCCGGCGAAATGGTTTTCTTCGTTTGCTTCGTCGCCAATTTGCTTTACATCTGGAAGCGCCGCGAACAATACGACTGGCTCAGCGTCACTTGCGCTGAAGTTGGCTTGGCCTGCATTACCGTTGTCCTGATCACCGGCCCCATTTGGGCTCATCCTGTTTGGGGTATCTGGTGGACTTGGGACGCTCGCCTCACTTCCACGTTCGTTCTTTGGCTGCTCTATGTTTCCTATTTGCTCCTGCGCTCCCTCATCGAAGAGCCCGGCCGCCGCGCTCTCCTCAGCGCTCTCTTCGGCGTTTTCGCATTTCTCGACGTTCCCCTGGTCTTTTTCTCCATTCGCTGGTGGCGCACTCAGCATCCCGCGCCTGTGATTATGGGAGGCTCAGGCTCCGGTCTCGATCCCACCATGAGCAAAGTGTTCTTCTTTAACGTTTTCGTCATGCACGTATTCGTTGCGTTTCTGATTGTGGAACGCTACATCCTCGAGAAAATGCGGCACGATGTCGATCTTCTTCAACGCGAAGCGGAGGCACAATGAAAAACCTGGACAGCGTTTTTGCGGCTTACGTCATCGGATGGGGCGTATTCTTCGTCTTCTTCCTCAGCATCGTAAAGCGCACTTCCGACCTTCGTGCCGATATCGAGCGCCTGAAGAATTCCTCGGATCGGCGCCCGTAGCTCAGGCCCTTCAGGCCAACTGTGGCAAAATCAATGCCTGTGAATACCAAAAAACGCGTCGGCATCGTCCTCTTCCAACTGGGCGGCCCCGATTCCCTCGACACCGTCGAACCCTTCCTGCGCAATCTTTTTCTCGACCCCGACATCATTCCTCTCGGCCCATTTAATTTCATTCGTGGCCCGCTAGCCCGCTATATCGCCAAAAAACGCAGCGTTCCCGTGGCCCAGCGTTACGGCATGATCGGCCGCCGCTCTCCTATCGGCATCCTCACCGAACGCCAGCGCACCAAACTCGTCGCCGCTCTGCAGCCTTACATCGATCCCGTCGCCGTCACTGCCATGCGCTACTGGAAACCGCTCACCGACGACGCCGTCGCCGCCATTAAAAACGCCGGCCGCCTCGATGAACTTGTCCTTCTACCGCTCTATCCCCACTATTCCTATGCCACCACGCTAAGCAGCCTTAAAGAGTGGCGCCGCGTGTACGGCGAACCCAATGACGATCTCCCCGAGCACAGCATCGACCATTTCTACGATCACCCGCTCTACATCCAGGCCCTCACCACTAATGTCGGCAAAATCCTGCGCCAGTTTCCCGACAGTTCGCGTATTCCCCTGATTTTCAGCGCCCATGGTTTGCCCATGAGTCTCGTCGAAAAGGGTGATCCTTACCCTCGCCACGTTGCGGAAACCGTTCGCCTCGTCTGCGAGCAGGGAGCCGCGCGCTTTCCCAATTGGCCCCGCCAGCACATCCTTTGCTTCCAAAGCAAAGTCGGCCCCGCCAAGTGGCTCGAGCCTTCCTTCCTCGGTACTCTCGAGCGCCTGGGCCACGAAGGCGTCAAGGAAGCCCTGATCGTTCCCATCTCCTTCGTCACCGAGCACATCGAAACATTGCACGAAATCAATATTGATGGCCGCATCGACGCCAAAAAATGGGGCATCGACCGTTTCCGCATGATGCCGGCCGTCGGCGACTCTCCACTCTTCATCGGCGCCCTGAGAGACCTGGTCCTCCGCGCCGTAGAAGTCCCCCATGACTAATGTTCTGTCCGATTCAGGCCGGGCTATCCCGCCGCCTGTGACCACTTGCGGTATAATCTTCGTTTCGGGAATCGGGGCCCGAAATCATGAAGGCGACGTTTCATCCGGGAATTCATAAATTTGCTATTTTCGTGGTCTGTTGGGCCACCCTACTCCTCACCGCCGGCGCTCTGGTCACCTCAAAAGATGCGGCACTATCCGTTGCGGACTGGCCCACCTCCTTCGGTACTTGGTTTCCTCCGCTTCGCTTCCTCACCGGCGGCGCGTTGTATGAACACTCCCACCGCGTGATTGCTTTCATTCTCGGCGTATTCATCACCATTCTCGCCGTCCTGCTTTGGAAAAAAGAAGAACGGCCCTGGCTTCGTGTTCTCGGCTTCATCGCGCTCGCCGGCGTCATCTTTCAGGGCATCCTCGGCGGCCTCACCGTCCTTAAGCTGCTGCACTACTGGCTGCCGGTGATGCACGCCTGCACCGCCGAAATCATGTTTGCCATCCTGGTCAGCATCGCCTTCTTCACCAGCCACTGGTGGATGGAAAATCTTCCACAATACGAAGATCAGGGCGCGCCGCCCATCCATTCCATTGTCACCCTCAACGCCGCGCTGATTTTCCTGCAAACACTTGCCGGCGCCGGCTTCCGTCACCAGTACATTTCCGTCAAGCCCCACGTGATCGGTTCCGTCCTTGTGCTCGCCATGGTCATCTGGACCGCTGCTGTCCTGCGCCGCCGCTTTCCCCAGGTGCGCGAAATTTCCCGCGTGCGCATCCTGCTCCACTCCATCGTTGGCATTCAGATACTGCTCGGCATCGGCTCGCTCTGGTCGCGCATCGCTACGGCCGGCGATCCTCAACCCATGCCCGTGATGGTCGCGTTCACCGTGGTTCACACCGTTGTAGGCGCCATCCTCTTCGCCACCGCCATCATCGCCGTCCTTTTGTGCTATCGTCTTGTCCCGCGCAAACGCGAAATGATTTTTGCCACTACGCGAGGAGAGGTGCCCGCTCAATGAGCACAGCCCGGACCACCGAGCTAACCCAATCGAACAAGCTGGGCGCCTACATCTCGCTCACCAAGCCCGATGTGTCCTTCCTCGTGCTCATGACCACCGCCGCCGGTTTTTACATGGGCGCGCGCGCTCCCATCGACTGGCTGCACATGCTCCACGTTGTCTTCGGCACCATGATGATCGCCGCAGGCACCGCCGCGCTGAACCACTACATTGAGCGCGAGTCCGATCGCTACATGCGTCGCACCGCGTCTCGTCCGCTTCCCACCGGCCAACTCACGCCTGCGGAAGCTTTGCGCTTCGGCATCGCGCTATGCATCGCCGGCGCAGTCGATCTGTTCTTCGTCGCAGGCTACCTCGCTTGCCTGCTCGGCATAATCACCAGCGTCAGCTATCTGCTTGCGTACACGCCTCTCAAGAAGCGCACTGTCTGGGCCACCTTCATTGGCGCGATTCCCGGGGCCATTCCTCCCATGATTGGCTGGGCCGCTGCCACCGGAAAACTCGATGCCGGCGCATGGCTGCTCTTCGCCATTCTATTTTTCTGGCAATTCCCGCACTTCCACGCCATTTCCTGGATGTACCGCGAAGACTACGCCCGCGCCGGAATTCTCATGCTTCCCGTCGTCGACAAGGACGGCACACGCACCTTTCGCCAGATCATTCTGTACGCTGCCACGCTTGTCGCCGTCAGCCTCCTGCCCGCCATCATGGGCTTTGCCGGCGTGCTCTACTTCTTCGGCGCCCTGGTCACCTGCACCGCGCTCGTGCAGGTCTGCCTCTGGGCCGCCCACGCCAAAACGAACACCCGCGCCAAGTGGCTCATGCACGCCACGGTCCTGCACATCCCGATCCTGCTCGGCCTGATGATGTACGACAAGCTCCCACGCTGATGTTTGAAGTGCGCGGGCTTACTTAGCAGGTTGCTGAAAAGAGGAATGACCCCGAGCGAAGCGAGAAGTCTCTCTTTACAACGCAAGACTGAAAACTGACGACCACCCATGTTCTCCCACGCGGCCCTCAACGCCACTCTTAACGGCACCAGCGCGATTCTTCTTGCCGCAGGCTACACCGCCATTCGTTCCGGCAAGATCGCACTTCATAAAAAGCTCATGGTCTCCGCCTTCTTCGTCTCCTGCGCCTTTCTCGTCTCCTATGTCATCTACCACGTGCGCCTCCATCAAGTAATCCATTTCCAGGGCCAGGGATGGATCCGCCCTGTGTATTTCACTCTGCTCACCTCTCACACCATTCTCGCCGTGGTCATCGTGCCCATGATCATCGTCACGCTGCGCCGCGCCTGGCTGCAACGTTTCGACAAGCATCGCGTCATCGCACGCTGGACCCTTCCGCTGTGGCTCTACGTCTCCGTCACCGGCGTAATCGTCTACTTCATGGTCTACCAGATCTACGCCCCTCGCTGATCGAGCCTCGCACCTTCTGCACGCTGCAGTTTTGTGTGATGATAGGGCCACGGCCAGCCAGCCCTAAGGCAAACATGAGATCGCTACCCATCTTGTGTCTCCTGCTCATCTCCGCAGTCCGCTTTCCTGGCCTTTGCGCGCAATCTCCAACCACTGCTCCAACTCCGAACAAGGAAACCGCTACCGTCGCCGGCAACGTCCTCCGCCTCGACACCGGCGAGCCGCTCAAGAAAGCTAGAGTCAGCCTGCAATCCCATAATAGCGTTGCCGTCTCCGACTTCCTTCTCACCGACGATCAAGGTCACTTCCTGTTCGACAAAATTCCACCCGGCTCCTACGAGTTGCACATCTCCCGCAATGGATATGTCGAGTCCGAGTACGGCCAGAAGAAGCTTGGCGCTCCCGGTGCAATCC
>DASXIK010000248.1:0-9449 GCA_036498025.1 Chthoniobacterales bacterium | reverse complement strand
CGCGCGGACACCGGGATGATGCGGGCGCTCTCGCGGCTACGGCGTTGATGCTTCCGTCTCGGCCGAATCAAGAGCAATGCCGACATTGCCCGCGCTCGATCGCGCTCCCTCCGTGAGCTCCCGCTGCTTGCGGCCGAGCACGCGTCCCACAAAAACCCACACGCCCGCAATCGGAATGGTCAAGACCGCAATCGCCGTTAGGCTCGCACCGACGACCTGGAATCCCATGAATGCCCAGGCGCCCAGGCAGTCGCCCAGGCGATAAATGAACGTGTCGACAAAGCTCTTCGATTTGTACTTCACCTCTCGTTCTACGACCGTGTAGAGAGCTTCGCGCGCGGGTTGCGCCGTGGCGAAGTTGCTAATGCGCAGAACGATTTGCACGCCCGCGAGGACGGCTAACTCAGGGGCAAGATGCCCGACGGTGAATCCATGCGTCCCGAGCCACGTCCCGTAGATCATGGCCAGAGACAGCGCGATCCATCCAAGCACGGCGATGGCGGGCTGCGAGATCAGCGCAAAGGTGATGCCGAACCAGCGGATCAGGCGAGCGGTGAGCAGAAGCTGGATCAGCACCGTGCCGAGCTGCACCCAGAACTCGATCTCGGCGAAGTACTGCGTGCGCACGTCGCGATCATGAATCGTGAGATCGACCAGCTTGCCCTGTTGGTAATACAGAAACGTTCCGATCAGTCCGTAGAAGAACGTGTAACTCGCAATCCACCGCAGATAGCTCTGGCTAACGATGAGTTTCAAACCGCGCCACATATCCGAAGTAGAGGCTGCTGCCGGCGGCGCGGCGCTTTGTCCCGTCGGTGTCGCATCGATGCGGTGGAGGCTGACCAGACGGCGCACACTGAACACCGCGACCTCCAGCAGGAAAATCGAGAGAAAAAGCAGATTCACGCTGCCGATCGGCTTGGCCAGCAAGCTCGCGATCTTGGAACCGGCCAGCGCGCCGAGCGTGCCGCCCACCCCGATGAAACCGAAAAGCCGCTTGGCCTGGTCGAGGCGCCAAATGTCGGCCATGAATCCGCGGAACACGGACACGACAAACAAATTGAATACGCTGAACCAAACGAAAAACGTGTAGGCCGTGACGAGCTTGGAAGTCTCCGGCAGGAATGTCAGCGCCAGCCAGAATCCAAGCAGGCAAACGATCGAAACTCGATAGACAATGGGGATGAATCGCCTCCGTGGCAGTTTGGTCACGAGCAGCGCGAAGGGCGGACTAACGACCACCATGGCGACGAGGGTCCCCGTAAAGAGCCACGGATATTTATCCGGGCCGCCATTTAATCCCATCGAGTCGCGCAGCGGACGCAGGACAAACGTGCTCGCGAGCAGGCTGAAGAAATAGAGCCACGACCACGCGATGGAGCGCAATTCGCCCGGTTCGATAGCGACCACGCGTTGCAGTGCGCGCATGAAGGCGCTGGGTTGCGCTACGCCGGCGTCACCGTTGTTCGCACTCATGCTGCGGGCAAGTTAAGATGAAATGACGAAGTACAAGATGAAATGACGAAGCACGAATGACGAATGACGAAGGAATGACGTAAGCCCGAAGGAGGGTCTCATTCGAGCTTCGACATTGTTTCGTCATTCGTCATTCGGATTTCGTCATTTTCCTCATCATTTTCCCCTCTTGTGCCAGGCGGCGAGCACTTCCGCTTCGCGCTCGGGGGTGATCCCGGCTTTCAATTTCGCCTGCCTCTCTTTCGGCTGCGACCTGAACCACGCGAGCGTGTCGCGGGCCGTCTCGGCGAGCGGGCGAAAAGTCAGGCCTTTGGCGATCGCCCGGCCGTTACTCGTTCGAGCCATGCCCAGTTCGTCTCCGGCCCAGACCGGCATGTCTGACCAGGCTTCGACTTTTTGTTTTTTCAGGAAATCGGCATTCACCCAGGTGAAGGTGGCATTCGATTTCTCGGCATCCTTGATTCCATCGAGCATGGGCCGCGTCGTTAGCGGTTTGTCCGGTCCAACCGCATTGTAAATTCCCGTTTCGCCTTTCTCGACCATGCGAATCGTCCATTCCGCGAGATCACGGCCATCGATGATTTGCTCCGGATCGCTGGGATCTCCGGGCGCCAGAACCTCGCCACCGCGGTCGATCCGGACCGGCCAATAAGTGAAACGGTCGGTCTCATCGCGCGGTCCAACGATCAGTCCGGGCCGAATGACCAATGTTTTCCCTGGGAAGTTCTTTTCCGCTTCCTGCTCGGACAAAGCTTTGAGCGGTCCATAGGTCTTGTACCCGGAGGCCTTCATCGCCTCGATCGTTTCCTTGTAGGCATCCGGTCCATCGTATTTGGCTAACGTTCCGTTTTCATCGACGCCCTTGCTGGTGTCGGCATAAACGGAAATGGTCGAGATAAAGACATAGAGACCGACATTTCCCTTCAAGACTTGAGCCACGTCCCGCACCCAGACGGGCAGGCTCGTGGGATTGTCGATGACTACATCCCACTGACGGCCGTTGAGGGCCTCGAGCTTGCCATTGCGGTCGCCCAGCAATTGTTCTACATCGTTAGGCAACTCGCCGGGATGTGTCTTGCCGCGATTGAAAACCGTTACCTTGTGGCCGCGGCTCAGAGCATAGCGCACCTGGAATGGACCGGTAAAACCGGTCCCCCCGAGGATGAGAATACGCAGCGGCTTGCCGGACTTTTCGCTTTCCGCGCCCAGAAGACCGGCCGTCCGTCCTCCCAGGGCAAAGGCTGCGCCGGCGGCAGCCGAAACTTTGAGAAAAGTTCTGCGATCGGGTGACATCGCAGAAAGTCTAAATGCGGGTGCCAGAGAAAGCGATCTTCGCCTTTACGGGCGAAGCCAGATCTCAATTCTGCGAAAAGCCGAGCGCCGCGCGGCCGCGAGCGGCGGACAATGATCAATATCAAATCATCATGGTCGTCAGTTGCCTGACGAGCACACCCAGCGGCCAGGCGGCCGTCAGGCTGATCCAGGCAAAGAAGATCGCTTCGGCCAGATACTCGCCATCGGCGCGGAGTTCCAAGAACTGCCGGCTGATCTTTCGGAAACTGCGGGCTTCGGCCAAGATTTTGTCGACTGGCAAAGCGCCGGCCACGGGTTCGGCCGTGATGGCCTGAAGGGCATAATCGGTCTTGGGAACGTGCAGCCGGCTGGCAGCGGAACGTTGATCGTCCCGCATTAGCCGGCCGGTGATGTTTTGAGGTGTTGGTTTCATAAAATTGTGACGAAGCGACTCAGTGCCGGGAGAAACTCTCGGCTGGGTGATCGACCACTGGGGTGCCGCGGCTGCGGGCTCCAACTTGGCGGGATCGGGGCGTGCGCTCAGGTAGCCAGCCCCAGGGGGGCGGCAGGTTGAGCGAACGCAGGGATCGGTTTCATCGTAAGAACAAATTACAGCGCCTTCTGTGCCTGTCCATGCTTGGCCGAAAAAGAACTTCCTAAACAGTTGAAAATCAGGCGTTAAAATACCAAGATTGTTTCTCAAACCTCCCTCATAACTGGGCGGGGTGGGTCCTGCCGGAAAAATTCGGACTTTTCTTTGTGTCTTGTGCAGAAAATAGTTGCCAAGGCAAGCGTCCTGCTCGATATGCGCCACCTCTCTATGCTGAGCACTTGTTTCTCTTTGCGCCGTCTTATTCTGTCTGTTTGCCTGGCTTTCCTGACGGCTGCAGCCGCCCGAGCCGCGACGTCGTCGCCCGCCAAGCCGGAGTTTGTTTTTAAGGATGCCAGCGGGAAAACGCAGTTCGTCCCCGTGGTCGAAAATTATTATCCGAAGAAAATCGACCGCCCGATCGCCCGGCCCGACAAGTCGCTTGATCCGAAACTGACGCGCGCGGCCAGCATTGCCCAGGAACGGGCCCACGCTCATTCCCATTCTCGCTGCTGGCAGTATGTCAAACAAGCGTTACTCGCCGCAGGCGTCATCCATTCGTATCCGAAGACGGCCTATGCCAAGGAAGCCGGTCAGGAGCTGGTGAAGTCGTTTGGCTTTAAAAAACTGGCTGTGCGCGATCCCTTTAAGGCGCCGGTCGGCGCGGTCTTGGTTTACGGCGCGAGCAGAGCAGCCGGGCACGTCGAGATTCGGACCCGGGACGGATTCGTCAGCGATTTCCGGTCGAAGACCCCGTCGCACCGGCCATTGCTCGGCGTTTACGCGAAGATTTAAGATTTTCCAAAGTGCATTTCACGCAGGGCGGTCCACTGGACCGCCCTGTTTGTTTTTGGTAGGGACGTCCACGCCGCGGATGTGCCACCTCAGAAGAAGTCGCTCCGCCCGAAAAAGCCACGCGCGGAGTGGACGGCGCAGCGCGCCGTCCCTACCTTCCGCCTACTTGAGCAGCTTCGCGGTGAGCTTTATCTCCGTCGCCGAAAGGGCTACAGAAACCGGGCAGGTTTTCTTGGTCAGCTCGGCTTGCTCTTGAAATTTCGCGGCCTCCATGCCAGGAACTTCGGCTTCAGTGTTCAGCTCGATGCTGACGATCCTGAATCCGCCCTCGGCGCGGTCCAGGTTCACCTTCGCGGTTGTGCGGATCTGTTTTGGAGGATGTCCGGTCTTTTCCAGGTTGGCTGAGAGCGCCATGGAATAACAGCCGGCTTCGGCGGCTCCGATCAACTCCTCCGGATTCGTGCCGGTCCCGCTTTCGAATCTTGAACCGAACGAGTATTGGCCCTCGAAGGCGCCACTCCCCAGTTTCATTTTTCCGTGGCCGCCCTTGAGCGTGCCTTCCCAGACTGCTGAACTTTCGCGTGTGATCATTTGCTTTAGCTCCTTTTTTCTGTATTTCTTCAGCGCGCACACCACCCGGATCGATGGAGTTCGCTCATTTTTTCGTCCTTGCGTTGCCGCTTTTGCATCCATGACTGGACGCAAACTACACGGAGTGTCGAATAATTTTTGCGCCAACCGGCGCGCCCGGAGACCCGCTTTTTTCCCCAGAAATAATGACTGATCTTAACCTTCGAAATCACTTGTGTCGTGGCATGCACCTTGCAATAAGACAGCGCGTGCCAAAACTATTGTTCCCCCTGCTGTTTCTGGCTGCCGGTCTCTCCCTGAGCGTCTCTGCCGCTCGGGCGGACGGCGAAGCCGGATTTATTGACCGCCGCTTTTATTATCACGACCTTTCGGGCCGTCCCACTTCGGCGCGAATCATCAGGCACTACTGGCGCCCGGTGGTTCACCCGCTGGCCCGCATCGATCCGCGCGTTAACCCGACGCTGGTGCGCGCCGCCACCATTGCCGAGGAAAGGGCCAACGCCAAGTCGCATGGACTCTGCTGGCGTTATGTCAAAACCGCCCTGGTGGCCTCCGGCGCCGTAAAATCCTACCCCACTACCGCTTATGCCGAGGAGGCGGGGACCGAGTTGGTCAACAGTTACGGTTTTGTCCGCTTATCCATCCACGATCCCTACGCCGCGCCGGTAGGTTCAGTGCTCGTCTATCGATATGGCGTTCACGGCCACGTGGAGATGCGCGCGCGGGACGGATTTGTCAGCGATTACCACTCAAAGAATCGCTGTTTCTACCCGCTCCTTGCGGTTTACGCGAAGCTCTCTTCCTAGCGTTTCGCCCTAACGACCGATCCGGTTAACGCTCGCAGATTGCCGGCTGGCCTCTGACACTGGCGGTCTGGAGCTGCAACGAACCACCGCCGCCCCGGCCACCGGCGAGGGAAGGGTGAGACGCTGTCATCCTCGACGATGACTCGGCAACGGTTCTCGGGCGGACTACCTTGATGGGCATGAACAGAGGATGGCAACCTGCCCAGGCGAGCGCCTGCCCCTTGGTCTCAAAAAAGCGATCGATAACGAGCGCGTTGCGCTCGGAGGCAGTGCGTCCGGCTAATCTGGCGGCCTTCCGGTTCTTGACCGCTGGCCCCGTATCCACCGCGGAAAGCGTTTCACCGTTCGGCAGGACCACCCGACTGCCGTAGGGAATGTGCCGTGGGTCTACCGCGCAGTGACCATCGCGCAATTTCTCGCCGGTAACGCAGCGCCCGGTGGAGCCCGAGGCGCCGCTGGCCCAATAGACGGTCACGCGAGCCAGAAAGGAATCGTCGTCCCCGGCGAATGCGCCGGGCATCATGATCAGGGCGATCAAGAGGGCCAGGCTGAACGGCTTCATTTTGGGTCGGATTAACGATTGCTTCATCCTAGGATTCGGAATTCGCGAGGGAAGTGGTTGCCTCAGCCGTCTTTCAGCGCGGCCGGGATAATGGTTGCGGAGGGACGGAAAAATAAGGGGAGCGCCGGAACAGGAGTCGGGGCACTACGAGATCGCGCACGGCGCGCTTAAAGCGGAAAAAGGGCCGGCCGCCATTCGCACGCATTGTTGGCCTTGGCAGGAAGAAGGTTTAATAATGCTCGGAAATGTCGCTGAGGTGAAAGCAGCCATGGCCCTCTCCTTTAATGCTTAACGAAACAAAGACTCTCCGCCTGGCCATGTGGTCGGGACCGCGCAATCTTTCCACCGCCCTGATGCGTTCCTGGGGGAACCGGCCGGACACGGCGGTGGTGGATGAGCCGTTTTATGGGTTCTATTTGCAAGCCACCGGGCGAGATCATCCAGGAGCAATGGAAATTATGGAACATTGCGAGACGCGTGTGCTCCAGATTATCCAGGAGTTAACCGGCCCGGTCCCCCATGGGTGCCCGATCTTCTACCAAAAGCAGATGACCCATCATCTCCTCCCAGAGGTGGACCGCGGGTGGCTCGGTCAGGTGACCAATTGCTTCCTCATCCGCGATCCCGCGGAAGTGATCACCTCATATATAAAGAGGAATGGCGAACCTGCCCTGGAGGACCTGGGGTTCGTCCAGCAGGCGGCCCTCTTTGACTGGGCGTGCGGTCACACGGAAAAAAAGCCCCCGGTAATCGATGCCCGCGACCTCCTGCAGAATCCCGAAGGGATCCTGCGGCTGCTCTGCCAGGCGGTCGGCGTGGAGTTCGACAAAGGCATGTTATCCTGGCCGCCGGGCCTGCGAGAGACGGACGGGATCTGGGCGAAATATTGGTATGATGAAGTTGTGAAATCGACCTCCTTTCAACCGTATCATCCAAGAAATGAGGTCGTGCCGGAAAGACTGAGGGGGATCCACCAGCGATGCCGCGAATGCTACGATCGGCTGTACGAACACCGGTTACGCTGAGATCGTGCGGAGGTAAGCTCCAAACGCCAAGCTCCAACATCCAATGAAGCTGCAAGCCTCAATATCCAAACACTTCGCGCGCGTTTGCATCTTGGAGTTTGGTGTTTGGAATTTCTCTGGAGCCCGCCACGGCGGGCGTGTCCGCTGGCAAGCTTGTTCGCCTCTGGGCGAACTCGCCGTGGCGAGGATGTTGCCCGCCTGCATCGCTATGCGAAGTATTGCGGGCAGGGAATTTGGAGCTTAAGAAAAATGCTTCAGACGTTTAACGAAAAGAACCGCCACCTGATGGTGAACATCAATGGCCGGCTCATGCATCGCGACGAGGCGAGAATCAGCCCGTTCGATTCCTCCGTGCAGGGCGGCGACGCGGTCTGGGAAGGTCTTCGACTGTATGACGGCCGCATCTTCAAGCTGCACGAGCATCTGGACCGTCTCGAGCGCTCGGCCCGCGCCCTATATTTCTCCGAGATTCCGGCGCGCGCCAAAATCATCGAGGAAATCCGGAGCACGCTGGCGGCCAACCAGATGCGTGACGGCGTGCACATTCGCCTGACGCTTACCCGCGGGGAAAAGGTCACCTCGGGCATGGATCCGCGGCTCAATCAATCGGGGCCGACGCTGATCGTGCTGGCGGAACATAAGGCGCCGGTTTACGCCAAAAGCGGGCTAACTTTGATCTCGAGCAAGATTCGCCGGCCGCCCCCGGAGATCCTTGATCCGCGCATACATCACGCCAATCTGCTCAATTCCATCCTGGCCAAGATCGAGGCCAACAATGCCGGCGCGGACGACGCGCTCATGCTCGATCTGCAGGGCCACGTCGCGGAAACGAACGCCACTCACGTGTTCATGGTGCGCCAGGGCGAGGTGACGACCAGCCGCGTGGTTGCCTGTCCGGAAGGAATCACGCGCGCGACCGTGCTGGAGATTTGCGTGGCGGAAAAAATTCCCTGGCGTGAAGCCGATCTCACGCTGGAAGACATCTACGGAGCGACCGAGATGTTTTGCACGGGCACCATGGGTGAACTGGCGGGCGTGACCAGGGTGGACGGTCGCGCGATTGGCGACGGGCAGGTTGGGCCGATGACGAAACGGTTGAGTGAATATTATACGGAGCGCACGGCCAGAGAGGGAGTGGAAGTGATTGAGTAGTCCCGCGGCTCACGCGTCCAACCATGAAGGCGTGACAGCGCTGGGTCCGGTGATACGCTGCGCGCAATGGAAGCGGCCGATTGGGTGTCACTGGGCGATCCGGAACTTATCGAGCGCCGGATCTCGAAGCTGGGATTGCGCCTTGAAGGCACAATGCTGGAGCCGCTGATCAAGCAACTTTACGGCGAGCTCTCGGCCAAGGGGCTCGCCTTTCATCCGCCCTGCCATATTGGCGATGAATGGTTCGTCCCGATCGGCATTCCGGCGATTTTTATTCCGTTTTTTCTGGTGCATAACCGGTTACGCGGACTGGAACGGTCCATGATGCTCGAGGTCGAGGGCGAGACGCCGGAGTGGTTTATGAAATTGATGCGGCACGAAGCCGCTCACGCCTACAGTTACGCCTATCAACTGCAGCGCAAAAAAAAGTGGCAGCAGATTTTCGGGCCCACCTCGCGCGAGGGCACGCCGGACACCTACCGGCCGCGCCCGTTCAGTCACAGTTATGTGGTGCATCTGGACGATTGGTACGCGCAGAGTCACCCGGACGAGGATTTCGCCGAGACCTTCGCGGTCTGGCTGACCCCCGAGCTCGACTGGCGGAAGCGTTACGCGGGTTGGAAAGTCGCGTTGCAAAAGCTGGAATACGTCGACGAGCTGATGCAATCGCTCGCCGGCAAACCGCCCGTGCATATGCCCTCCTATCGCGCGGCTGACTACGATTGCCTTAATCTGAAGCTCAAGACGTATTACGCCCGCAAACGGAAGTTCTATGAGGATACATATCCTGATTTTTACGACGCCGATCTGCGGCAGCTCTTCGCCGCGCCCTCCGGAATTAAAGCGAGTTCTTATTTGCATCAGAGGCGGCGGCGGCTGATGAATTCGGTGTGTCAGTGGACCAATGAGAAGAAGTTCCGGGTCAATAAGCTCCTGGCCCGGCTGATCGAGCGTTGCGACCAGCTCGAGCTCCGTGTCCTGAACGACGATCCGCAGCAGGATTTTCGTGTCTCCTCTTTTGTGACCACGCTGGTGATGAATTATTTGTTTACCGGCAAGTTCAAGCGCACCAAGTAACGTGAAAAAGAAACCGAAAATCCTGGCGCTCTTCGACGCCATCCGTCCGACCAAGATCGATCAGTACTGGAGCAAGGAGATGA
>DASXIK010000247.1:0-3568 GCA_036498025.1 Chthoniobacterales bacterium | reverse complement strand
AAATCCATCCCGTGGGAGCCATTCCAAACCAAACCATCGAACAGATTGCCGGGGCCAATGATATCGCCGAGGTGATCGGCTCCTATTTCCCGCTGCGCCGGGCGGGCTCAAATTTCAAGGCGCTCTGCCCGTTCCATCAGGAGAAGACGCCGTCGTTTCATGTCAACCCGCAGCGGCAAACCTTTCATTGTTTCGGCTGCGGCGTGGGCGGGACCGTCTTCCGCTTCGTCATGGAGTACGAACACGTCGATTTCCCCGCGGCCGTGCGCAAATTGGGTGCGCGCGTCGGCATTCCCGTGGTGGAGGAACGCCGCACCGGGGGAGAGGATGACCGCCAGCACGAGGCGCGTCGAACTCTCCTGCAACTCCACACGGAGGCGGCGGAATGGTTTCAGAATAATCTCCTGAAAAAAGATTTGGGCGCACCGGCGCGTGATTACCTGAAAAAGCGCGGGATCGATCGGGCCGTGGCCACCAGCTGGCAACTGGGTTACGCCCCGTCTGGCTGGGACGTTTTTCTGAACTGGGCCCTGCAGCATGGCTATGAGCGCCGCCTGCTCCTGCAAAGCGGCCTGGTGAAATTGCGCGATGAAAACAATCCGCAGGGCGATGTTTACGATCGGTTCCGCGATCGGATCATGTTCCCGATTTGCAACGACGTGGGTGAAGTCATCGCCTTCAGCGGAAGAATTCTGCGCGCGGAAGCAGAAGCCGCCAAATACATCAACTCCCCGGAGACGCCGCTTTTCCGCAAGGGCAATGTTCTTTTCGGCCTGCACAAAACGAAACGCAGCCTGATCGAGGCAAATTCCGCGCTCGTTTGCGAGGGGCAACTCGACCTCATCGCCCTCTTCGAAGCGGGCATCACCAACGTGGTGGCGCCCCAGGGCACAGCCTTTACCGAAAATCAGGCGCGTGTCTTAAAGCGTTTCGTGAACGAAGTGATTCTTTGTTTCGACGCGGACGCGGCCGGGAAAAAGGCGGCCGAACGCTCCCTCGACGCCCTTTTGCAAAACGACCTGATCGTGCGCGTGGCCGAGATGCCCCCGGGTGAGGATCCGGACTCGCTCATCCGCAAGACAGGAAAAGAGGAGTTCGAGGCGCGCATCGCCGGCGCGCGCGATTTCTTTGACTACTGGATTGATCGCGAGGCGGCCGCCACCGACCTAAATTCGTTAGGCAAAAAAATGGAAGTGGCGCGAGGGCTGGCGGAGACCGTGTCGCACATCCGCGACGGGCTCATGCGCGGGGAGGTCGTGCGCAAGGTGACCGCGCGGCTGGGCGTGTCCGCGGCTGAGTTCGAAGGCCTTCTTCGGAGAGAGATCCCCCGGGGCGCCGACCTGGGCATCCCCTCAGGTGCCGCGTCCGAACCGGTGGCGGCTCCGCGGCATGACCTCGCCATGCTCTGCCTGCTCGCTTTGCGCGATGAGGAGGCCGCCCGTTTTCTCAAGGAGCAAAACTGGCGCGAAACCCTGGCCGAGACGCCGAACACGGAGCTTCTGGCCAAAGTGCTGGCCGGCGATGTGCGGCCGTCCGATCCGGCCTCGCTCAATGCCTTTATGGTCACCCTGCGCCCCGCGGAAGAATCGCTCGTTGCCTCTTGGCTGATGCAAAAGCTGCCGGCCCAGCCCGCCGCCCTGGCCGAGGAGTGGTGGCGCGGGCTCCGCCAGGCGGTCGTGCGACGACAGTTGGCGGTCGCCCAGAGCCGGATGAAAGCAGCCCGTCTGAGCGCCGGAGAGGAGGTCAATTTGCAGAAACAAATTCTTGACCTCGCGGAGCAACTCCACGACCTTTCGCAGCTTTCGCCGGGTCCTTCTACGGAAACTTGATTTCCTAGGAATTGGCACCCCCCGAACGTCGTCAGTCTACTTACATAAACGCGCAACTTTGGCCAGGCATTCGAAACGAAAGACAGGCGCGCCCCGGTCGCTGAAGATGCGTCCGAAACCCAAGGGCCTTGAGCACCAGGGGACCGGAAAGCATTCGGGCGCATCGGGTGTGTCCGCCAAGCCCGCGGCTAAAGTCAGTAAGAAGAATGCCGTCTCCAAGCGCTCGCAATCTGGCTCGTCCGCTGGTTCGGGCAAACAGGCAAAGCTGGCGTCCATTCAGACCGAAGCAGATTTGCAGGTTCGCATACGCGAGCTCATCAAACTGGCCAAGGAGCAGGGCTATCTCACTTTCGATGACCTGAACGATGCCCTGCCTGAAGGGTTGACCGACGCGGACGATCTCGACGCCATTCTCATTCGTCTCCGGAAGATGGAGATCGATATTATTGAAGCGTCGGAGGTCGACCGCTTCAAGGATGGCAAGAAGGACGCCGAAGAGGAGGAGGAAGAAAAGCCCGAGGCCAAGCTCGATATCCTCGATGATCCGGTGCGCATGTATCTCAAGCAGATGGGCCAGGTCCCGCTGCTTACCCGCGAGCAGGAAGTGGAGATTTCCAAGCGGATTGAGGAAGCCGAGAACATGGTGCAAAAGCACATTAATCGGTTTGGCTTCATTGCCCGGGCGCACCTGGATCTGGCCGCCAAGTTGACCGAAGGCCGCGAGCGATTCGATCGCGTGATCCTGGACAAAAAAATCGAAAGCCGGGAGCGCTACATGAAAATGCTGCCCCGCCTGTGCAAACAGGTGGAAAAGCTGAGCGCCTCGATCAGTCTGCAATATGGGCAGGCGAGCCGCGGTGCTTCCCGCAAGGATTCAAAAAAATCCAAAACGTTTCAGCGCGCCGTCGCCTCCCTGCAGCGATTTTATCCCAAGTTTTATTTCAAGCAGAAGGTCACGGAGGAATTCGTTCACTTGGCCGATGAGCAATACCAGGCCGTGGTCCAACTGAAGGCGGGTGAGGCCAAGAAGCCCCGCAATCGTGCGGCCCATGTTCAGGTGGCCGCCGGGATTGCCGAGCTGGAGAAGATGCTCTGGCTGTCGACAGATGAATATACCGAGCAATATCAGGAGCTAAAAAACTGGTTACGCAAAGCTTTGCGGGCCAAGACCGAGATGGTCGAAGCCAATCTCCGCCTGGTGATTTCCATTGCCAAAAAATATACCAACCGTGGGCTCTCCTTCCTCGACCTCATCCAGGAAGGCAACATGGGCCTGATGAAAGCGGTGGAGAAGTTTGAATATAGCCGCGGCTACAAATTCTCGACTTATGCCACCTGGTGGATTCGCCAGGCCATTACCCGGTCGATTGCCGATCAAGCCCGCACCATCCGCATCCCCGTGCACATGATCGAGACCATCAACAAGTTGATGCGCGTGCAAAAGCAGCTCGTCCAGGAATACGGCCGGGAGCCAACCCCGGAAGAGGTGGCCGAAGAAATTCTCCTGCCGGTCGATCGCGTGCGCGCCGTGCTCAAGATGGCCCAGCAGCCGATCTCCCTGCAATCGCCCGTGGGGGAAAGCGAGGAAACGAATTTCGGCGACTTTATTGAGGACAAGGGGGCGGAAAATCCCAGCGACATGACCGCCATTGTTCTCTTGAAGGAAAAGATCAAGGATGTCCTGGAAACGCTGACGGAGCGGGAGCGCCAGGTCTTGGAACAGCGGTTCGGCCTCGTCG
>DASXIK010000246.1:0-7725 GCA_036498025.1 Chthoniobacterales bacterium | reverse complement strand
GGCGGCATCGGCTCGCTGGCGTCTTTCGTCTCGCGGGGGAAGGCGCCGAGGCCCAGACAGCGCAGATCATGTCCACGGTCGCCCGGGAACTGCCCAATACCGCGCGCATCGAGATCGCGCGCATCTCCAAGGACCGCGTCGTTCAGGCCGATATCGCTCAGATCCTGGTGAAATCTACTACCGCCATTTGCACGGCTATTGGGGCGCAGCCTATCCCCCTCGCCGATCTGCCCATCCTCACCACCCTGCAACTCGTCATGGTCTCCGGGATCATGTACATCAGCGGCCGCGAACGGAGCCTTCGGGCCGCCACCGAGTTCGTCGGGGCCCTGGGCGTCAATGTGGGTGCCGGCATGCTGCTGCGCGAAGGCACCCGCGCGGTGCTGAAGTTCTTCCCCGGCTGGGGCAACATCATCTGCGGCATGGTAGCCGGGGCCGGCACCTATGCCATCGGACGGGCCGCCACCGTCTTCTTTTTGGAGGGTGTCTCCATTAAAGACGCTCGCCGCATCTATCTCACCAGTCGAAAGAAGTCCGCCAAGCCCGGCCTGCTCGAAGAAAAGACCGACCGGGAAGCGGGGACAAAGGCTGATTAGGCGGACCCAAATGCCGGCCCTGAGGCCTTTCCGGGCTGCTCATAAGTTGTGAATAAGTTCGAGTTTCCCAAGCGATTTGTTCACAGGATTTTTGTGAACAAAGCCGTGTCTCCGGCGGCGCATCCTTGATCTGCCCATGAAGCTTTCTGAAATCACCGCGACCCTTCGGGAAATCCGCGTTTCGCCGGTCAAGAGTCTCGGTCAGAATTTTCTGCATGACCAAAACCTGGCGCGCTGGGTCATCGACCAGGCTGACATTTCAAATGGTGATTATGTGGTGGAAATAGGACCAGGACTCGGCGCGCTGTCTGAGCTGGTTACGGCCAAAGGCGCGCGCCTCCTCGCCCTCGAGAAGGACGGACGACTGGCCCGGTTTCTCCGAACGCACATCGCGGAAAAATCGTGCGAGATTCGTCACGAAGACGCGATGGATTTCGAAGTGCGCACCCTCTTCGCGCAGCCATTGGTCAAGCTCATCGGCAATCTTCCTTATTACATTTCCAGCCAGTTGCTCCTGAAGTTCCTGCAATGGCCAAGTCCTATTTCACTGGCGTTGTTTATGTTACAAAAGGAGATGGCGGCGCGCCTCTGCGCGCGCTCCGCCACCAAGGATTACGGAGCACTCACTCTCACGGTGCAATTGCATTATCGGGTGGAATATCTGCGCACCATTCCCGCCAGCGTTTTCATACCGCGACCCGAGGTAGATTCCGCCTTGGTTCGCCTCGTTCCCAGAGGCTCAACCGAGCTGCCGGCACGCGATGACAAAACGTTTATGGAAATTGTGCGGCGCGGCTTTTCGCAGCGGCGTAAACAGCTGGGTAATCTTCTTGGCGAATACGTTCCCGATTGGGCAGCCACGGCCGGCGCTCTCGGAATTGATCCCCGTGCGCGCGCGGAAACGCTCGACCTTGGTCAGTGGATCGCTTTGACCAACTTGATTCGCCCGATTCAGCTGCCGGCGCCCGGAAAGGCGGCCGAAGAGGTGTTCCCCGTGGTCGACGAAGAGGACCGGGTCATCGGCTCGGCGCCGCGTCCGCTCGTGCATGGGGATAACTTGCGCCACCGGGCGGTCCACATCCTCATTTTTAATTCCGCCGGGGAGGTCTTTCTGCAGAAACGGTCGCAATGGAAAGACCGTCACCCCCTGGCTTGGGACTCCAGTGCCGCCGGCCACGTGGAGGCCGGGGAAGAATATGACACGGCGGCGGCAAGGGAGCTCACCGAGGAACTGGGCATCACCACTCCGCTGGAGCGGTTTGCCAAGCTGCCCGCCTCCGAGCGGACGGGCCAGGAATTCATCCAAGTCTACCGGGGCCAGTGGGATGGGCCTATCTCGTTTGAGCGATCCGAAATCGAGGCAGGCGATTACTATCCATCCGATCTGGTCACGGCATGGATCGACGCTCGCCCGGGGAACTTTGCCCCGGGCTTTGTCGAATGCTGGAAGGCCTACCTGGGCCGCGACCGCTAGTTAACGGCGGCGCTTGGTCGCCCGGCGTTTCCGCGGAGCGGCCTTCTTTCGGCGAGAAGCCGGCTTCCGGCGGGAAGCTGCCTTCTTGGATACCTCTCGGGTAACCTTGGCTATGGCGCTTTTCTTGAACTTCCGGGCAGCTCGGCGAGCCGCCTCTTTTCCGCCATAGACGGAATCGCTGAACATCTTTGTGACCGCAGTTATTCCGCGAAGGAAGTGAACTTGAAAGCCGTGGGTTTGTTTCCGGGCCTTCGCCTTGGTGTCGATTCGCCGGATGTTAGACTCTGATTGTGGATTTGGTCGTCGCCGCATAATGTTAGGGGAACCGTAGCCTAATGAAACCGTGAATCAACGGGTTACATTCACTTTCTCGATTTTTTCTGAATTTTTTTCTGGAGCCGGTAAATGCCACGATTGCCACCTCTGGGCGTACTCTGCTTCGGGTAACAGGACATAACAGGGATTCGCTGACGCGCGCAGCCAGGTAATCAGTCTAACCAGCTCCTCTTCCGCCATGGTGGTGCATCCGGCGGTCGGCCGGCTTTCCCCGCGGCGAATGTGGAAGAAGATGGCGCTTCCCTGCCCCGGCACGGGCGGGTCGGAGTTATGCCGAATCTCCAGCAGCCAGCGATAGGCAAAGTCGTTATGCCGCATCTTTTGTTTGGCGAACCACTCCGGGGGATGAGCAGGATCGTCGATCGTAACGAACCGGTTGTAATCCGGGCTGTGCACGTCGTCGACCCAGGCGTCGGCCGTGGTGACCTGATGGAAGGGATAATCCGCTCCCGGCGGCAGCTGGGCATCATATGTATAGATCCTGCCCATGCGGAAAACGCCGGCCGGCGCGCGACCGTCCCGCTCCGTTTTCCGCAGGCCAGGCTCATTCTGGCCGGCGAGGCCATTGCCCCAGGCCAGCCCGCTCTTCCCAAAGAGAACAGGGACCGCGGGCGCGGAAGAGGCCCAGACCCCGCCACGGGTTCGCTCGAACAGCTGCAGGTGCCCGCGCATTGAATCCCAGCCGGGCGCCAGGCCGAGAATGAGTTGGGTGCAGTCATCAGGCACGCCGTCGGCATGGGCATTGCTGACCAGCAGGAACAACCCCAATGCCATCAGGCGGCGGACGAGCAGCTTCACCATTGCCAACTTAGACGCCTAAAGTGCTGACCCTGTCCAATCCGATTTCACCGTGAAGAAATCCTTCGCCGCCCTGACCATCTTTATCGCTGTTGCCGCCGTTTATGCCCCGGCCGCGCGCGACGGCTTTGTCTGGGACGACACCGCCCTGATTTTGCGCGATCCCCTGATCCGCAGCTGGAGGCTCATTCCGGAAGGGTTTAACCATTTCCTTTTCGTCGACGCGACGGCCTCCGATTTCTACCGTCCAGTGCAGCGACTCACCTACACCCTGGAGTATGCGGCCTTTGCTTTCGCTCCGGCGGCCTATCACGTCACTAATGTTTTGCTCCATGCGGCGGCTGCGGTTGCGTTGCTCTTTTTCGCCGATGAACTACTCCTTGCCTTTGGGGTGGCCGCCGGAGTCCGCCGCTGGGTTGCGCCAGTCGCCGTGCTGATCTGGGCCATTCATCCAGTCCAAAGCGCGGCCGTCGTTTATGTCTCCGGCCGGGCCGATCCGCTGGCTGCCCTGTTTGGATTCCTCGGCTGCTTCCTGATCTTGCGCAGTCGCACTTCTTCACCCCGATCGACCCTCGCCTTTTTGCTGGGGAGCACCATCGCCTTTCTGCTCGCTGCCTTAAGCAAAGAAAGCGGATTGATCTTCCTCTCCGTCGCCGCGGTCACCACCGCCCTGTTGCACGACAAAAAAACTTTTCTCAGGGGTCTCGCGGCGACGGCGTTCGTCGCGATCGTCTATTGCAGCCTGCGACAGGCGGCCGATCACCAACCGAGTCCGCCTTCGTTGACGAGTGTCTCCCTGGCCGCTCGCCCGATTCGCGTGGCCCGGGCCTTCGCGGAATACGCCGGCCTGGTGGCCTGGCCGCTGCATCTGCACATGGAGCGCGAAGTCGAGGCGCGCCCGATCGATTCCACCGAGGACAACACGAACAACTTTGTCATGCGCGAACTGCAGACGGCCCTCGGGGTGTTGCTCATGGGAGGGATGGTTTACTGGACCATGCGCGCCCGCCGGCACAATCCGCCGGTCTTCAAGCTGCTCGCGCTTGGCTGGCTCACTTATCTGCCCATCAGCGGGGTGGTCACGCTCAATGCGTCCGTGGCGGAGCATTGGATCTACGTGCCCAGCGCTTTCCTTTTCCTGGCGGCAACCCAGCAGGCCGTGTCTCTCTGGGAAGCGCGTCGCTGGCACGCGGCGATCGTGCGCGCGGGCGTTCCCGCCCTCGCATGCTGGATGGCATTCCTGGCGGCGCGGACCTGCGTGCGCACATTCGATTGGAAGGATCAGCGCACATTTCTTGAGCGAACGATCGCTGCCGAAGGCGCATCGCCGCGCATGCTCATCAATCTCGGAGGGCTCGAACTCTCCGAAGGGCACTTGGATCGAGCAAAAATCCTGCTGGATTCCGCCCTGAAGATGGAGCCGGACCAGCCCCTGGCCGTAATGAATCTGGCGGTGGTCGCGCTTCGGCAAAAAGATTTCAAGACGTCGCGGGAACTGGCGCGGCGCGCCACCCAGATGCCCTGGGTGGAAGCGCAATCCCAGGAGCTGCTGGCGGTTCTGGACCACAAGGAAAAAGGAGAGACCAATCCGCTGCGCCTGCGGCTGGCCGCGCGCACAGGTCCGCCTAACTGGGAAATAGAAAAGCGCTACGTCCGATTCATGAACGAGAGCGGCTCGACCCCGGCGGCCATTCATGAATTACAGACTTGTCTGCAAACGCAATGGTACCGCGCGGAAAGCTGGCAGTTGCTCGGGCAACTCTTGAGCAAAGCGGGCCTGGTGAACGAAGCCGCCATCGCCCAACGACAAGCCGCCAACTACGACGTTCACCTGACCGACAGGAATCTTCTTTAGGTCGGAGAACAAGAAACGCTCAGGCGCCTTCGCCCGCGGCTTCCACTGCGGCGGTATCGGCATCCAGATATTTCTTGCCCATTAACCAAAATACGCCGGAAAGAAGCATCGAAGCCGACATGATAAGAAACGCGACGTTCATATTGGAATGACCCGCCACCAGTCCGAGCAGGGGCGGAGCAAAAGCGTCCCCCAGCAAATGAATGATCAGAATGTTCAGGGCAAAAGCGGTCGCGCGGACTGAGGGGACGGCGACGTTGGCCAGCGCCGTATTGGAAGGCCCGGTATTAAAAAAAATGAAGAACAAGGCCCCAAACATCAGCCCCCAGGCGTAGGGAAAAGGCGTGTAGAGCATCGCGATTACCAGCGGGAATCCCAGAATCATGCCCCAACCGGAGACGAGAAAGTAGGAGCCCTCCCATCGGAGCCGCAGCCGATCGGCCAGGAATCCGCCCGTCAGCGTGGAAATCAGACCCGCCACGACCGTAATTCCGCCGAAGATGGGCGTGGCAGAAGCCGGCTGATGGCGAAACTGCAGGTAAGCCGGCGTCCAGAAGGCCAGACCGCCGAGCGCAAAGGTCATGGCCGTTTGCGCAAGGACATTGAAAGTGTAAGAACGCGTCTTCAAGAGATTGAGGTAATCAGCCAACTTCGCTTTTCGACTAGTCCCTCCCGCGCTCTCGGGGACGCGTGGATCTTTTTGAAAGAAGCACAAGAGCGCCAGAATCAACCCCGGCGGAGTCACCAAGTAAAAAGCCCAGCGCCATCCGAAATGAATGTTGATCAATCCGCCGAGAACGTAGCCCAGGGCGCTCCCTACTGGAATCGCCGCAAAAAAAATCGATAGGACCCGCCCGCGCGTGGCCAACGGGAAGAGGTCGGCGATTAAAGGAGGCGCCGCCGGTCCGTAGCCGCCCTCGCCGATGCCGACAAACACGCGGGTCAGCAAGAGCGCCACCATCGTCGCGGCCAATCCGGACGCCCCGCTGGCCAGGCTCCAGATAAGAACCGCCGTTCCGATGATCAGCCAGCGTGAAAAACGGTCCGCTAGGAAACCGAGAACGGGCGCGGCGATCATGTAGCTGACAATGAATGCCGGACTCAGCAGGCCGGTCCAAAACATGGCATTCGAATCCGTCGCATCGAAAAACGTCCGGCGAATTTCCGGCTCGACCGCCGCCAGGATGTAGCGATCGATGTAGTTAAAAAGATTAATGCCGAGCAGCAGTAAGAGCGCGAGCCGGGCGCTCGGCATTTTTCCGTAATTTGCTGGCGTCGACAACTTGCCGATTGCAGTCTGAGCAGCCGCAATTGTAAATCACAAAGATGACTGACTTGTCATGGGGCCAGAAAGCTCTCTATTTTGTAGGACTGGGTCTGGGCAAGCTCGTCTACCGGGTTTCCTTTACCGGCCGGGGAAATCTGCCGGCAGAGGGATTTCTCCTTTTGCCCAATCACATCTCTTTCGTGGACGCGATTGTGCTCCAGCTGGCCTGCCCCCGCCGCATTCGTTTCATTGTGGACGAGGGCTATTACAAAAACCGCTATCTGCACCCCTTGCTCAAGCTGGCGGGTTGCATCCCCATCAGTCCGCGCCGAGCCAAGGAAGCGGTGCGCCTGGCTGGCGATTGCGTCCGTGCCGGGGACGTCGTTTGTCTTTTTCCCGAGGGTCAGCTCATCCGTTCGGGAACGTTGCTCCGCCTGCAGCGGGGCTACGAATTGATCGCACGCCAGGCTCAGGCGCCGGTGGTCCCCGCCTGGATGGACGAGTTGTGGGGTTCCATTTTTTCTTTCCAAGGCGGCCGATTTTTTAAGAAGTGGCCGAAAGCCATTCCTTTCCGCGTGGCCGTTTCTTTTGGTCGCGCCATTCCCGCGCACCAGGCCGATATCTCCACGGTTCGAGAAGAACTGCTCAAGCTCGGCGAGGCCTGCTTTGATCGGCGACCCAGCCTGAATCGAAATCTCGCCGACATGTGCGTGCGCGGATTGAAACGGAAACGTTTCCGCACACTGGTGACGGACGGCCTGGATGGCAGCGCTCTTTCGTCGGGTAAGATTCTGGGCGCTGCCGCGGCCCTCAGCCGATTCCTGCGCAAAGAATTTCCCGACGAACGGATCGCGCTGGTTCTCCCCGCCAGCAAGGGCGCAGTCGTGGCCAACCTGGCCGTCACCCTCGCCGGCAAGGTTCCCGTCGGTTTGAATTTCACGAGCGGCCGCGCCGCCGTCGAATCGTCCTGCCGTCTGGCTCATCTGCGGGTGGCCATCACCGCAGGCGCTTTCCAGCAGCGCCTAACGGATTTTCCGTGGCCCGCGCAGGTTCTCAAACTCGACGAGTTGCTACCGGGGATGAAGAAACAAATTCTTCTCTGGTGGTTCCTGGCCATTTTTTGCCCCGCGAGCTGGTTCCTCCGGCTGCTGAACATCCCCAAGGAAGGGGGCCGTGGCGAAGCGGTTCTGCTTTTCACCAGTGGCAGCGCCGGCGAACCGAAGGGCGTCGTGCTCAGTCACCACAATATCCTGGGAAATGTCGCCCAGTTTAACGCCATCCTTGACGCCAAAAAGGACGACGCCATTCTCGCTTCCCTCCCCTTCTTTCACAGCTTCGGCGCGACTGTCACACTCTGGTACCCGCTGATCGAAGGCGTGCGAATTGTGACGTATCCCAA
>DASXIK010000245.1:0-2257 GCA_036498025.1 Chthoniobacterales bacterium | reverse complement strand
TTTGCGCATTTTGCCGGAGATATGGGCCAGGACCTGGTGCTGGTTGGCTAGGGAAACGCGGAACATGGTTCCGGGCAGAACCGTGAGAATGGTTCCTTCGACCTCAATGGCTTTTTCTGCGCTCATGAAATAATGGGGACTGGCAAGCCGGCGCCCATCAAGAGCGCCGGCTGCCGAAGTCAATTACCGGCGATTATTGCCGGCGAACTGGCGACCGCCACCGCCTTGGCCGCCACGGGGACGGTCCTCACGGGGCTTGGCCTCGTTAACGGTAAGGGCACGGCCACCGTGCTCTTTGCCGTTCAAAGCGGCAATGGCCGCGTTGCCCTCGGTGGCTCCTGCCATCGTGACAAAGCCGAAGCCGCGGGACTGGCCGGTCATTTTGTCGGTGATGAGAGTCACCTCTTTGACCTGGCCATGTTGTTCGAAAAGATCTTGCAGATCGTTCTCAGTTGTTTGGAAGGAAAGATTTCCTACGTACAGTTTCATGTGATTTGAGTTTGGACAAACTGCCAGCTACATAGCCGTTCCCGGGAATCGGGTTTCAAATCACCACTGAGAGAATCTCAGCTGACGATCTACCAAGCAACGAACAAAACAGAACTAATCCAATAGGCGGCTATTATCGCCTATCTGGGGCGAAACACAACCGCTATCGGCGGGACTCCCTTTTCCCTCGTTACCAGCTAACAGTGGCGTTGCCCGCCGGGTCCACCACCGAGTTGCGTCCCAGCAGCTCCACAAAGGGGAAGTGCGAATCGAAATCGAGCAGGACCCGGCCGTAAGCGGTCATCTCCGCGCCGGCCGACGAATCGGTCGTGATCGATTTGAACGCTTCCAGGTCCTTTTTGGCGATCAACACCTTAACGTCGGTGAACCCTTTCTTGCCCTTCGGGTCAGGCTGCCAGATGGCGCCTTCGTACCAGTTGGGCTTGAAGTGATGGATATCCTTATCTCGAAAATTGAACTTCACCGCCACCAGTTCGCGTATATGCGCCTTCATCTTCGGAGCCAGAGCGCGCACGTCATACGTCTGCAGTTTGCTCCACTCTTTGGCATCGACGCGCGTGCCGGCAAACGCGCCGCCGGAGCAGACAAAAATGGTAAACAACAGAGCAACGCAGAGAAGGTTCTTCATAGGATCAGGCGGGAGCTTAACAAAGTTGTGGGCGGATGAGAAGCACGCAAAAGGGATGTCTCGCACAAATGTCGCCAACTTGCCTTGGAGGGCGCCGCGCTGTCGGCGCCCTGATATTTGGGACACGACGGCGCGTGTCCCTCCAGACCTACTTCGGCAGACGCGTCTCGCAGATTTCGCAGAGCACATGCAGCAGAAACTTGTGCGCTTCCTGGATGCGCGCGGTCACATCGCTCTTCACGATCAAATCGAGGTCGGCGATGTTTTTGGCGGGGCCGCCGTCGCGTCCGAGGAGCGCGATCGTGCCCAGATCCCGGGCTTTTCCCTCTTCCAGCGCCCGCCGGATATTGGCTGACTTCCCACTCGTCGAAATGGCGATCAGAAGGTCGCCGGGCCGGCCGAAAGCCGCCACCTGCCGGGCGAAAACCTCATCGAACCCATAATCGTTACCCGTGGCGGTGATCAGGCTCCCTCCCTGGGAAAGGTTCATGGCGGGGTACGGCCGCCGGTCCTCCATGAATCGGCAGGCAAATTCGGTGCAAAAATCGGCCGCATCCGCGGCGCTGCCGCCGTTTCCGCAGACGAGCATTTTATGGCCGCTCGTTAGGCAGTCGGTCATGAGATCGGCCGCCTGGGCGACGGCCCCCTCCAATCCGGCCAGCGCCTCGATCGTCTGGCGGGCCTGGGCCATGGCGTTTCGCAGAATTTCAGAGGAATCGTGCATGGCGTCATCGGTGCGAAACGGTGCGCTCTGCAGGGTTCGCAGCTATCATCCCGACCGTGTCAACTTGCTCGGGATCCTCCTTCATTTTCCCTCGTAGACAACTCCCTATGAAGCCATGCGAACCCATGAAAAATCGTGAAGTGCGATCGGAAAATGTTACAACCAAAAGGACGCTTAAAGATCTTCGATAATTTTACGGTAGCGGACTCTTGAGAGCCAGTATGTACCGGTTGTTGAAGCGTTACAATAACAGAGCCGGGTAGAATACTTCATCCAAGCAGGCGTCCGGCGATGACGCTGGCGACGGCAAAGGCCAAGCCACCAACCCGGAGGCCCAAACGCTACGTTGGCACCTGCAGCTTTTCGACGGGAACCCCCAGCCATTTCGCCGCGGC
>DASXIK010000244.1:0-9251 GCA_036498025.1 Chthoniobacterales bacterium | reverse complement strand
GGCCGCCGCCGGCAAGAACGCAGCTCTTACTTTCATTGTCGGTGGCGAGCACATCGAAACGTTCGCCCGCGTGGAGATGCTCCGGTTCAATTTTTGAGATGATCGCGATGCACCAAAAGGCCAACTCCACGACGAACCTTTCGGACTTCCCTTCGGCGAAGGCGCTGAAGAGTGCACGCGATGCGCGTGCGCTCTCCAAAGGCTTCCCAATGATCACAAGCGTCGTACGGGAGGAGGCCCTTCCGGGGAGCGCACGCGCCTCGCGTGCTGCTTCCGGCGCCTCGCCGGAAGCCTTCGAGGATGCCAAATACTCAAAGCGGCGGCTACCACATTTCGAGAGACCATGGGCGAAATACGCGATCGCGTTTTCGACGTTGAATCGGTCCCGATTACCCGCCGCAGAACGCGATATTGTGCTGGAAAGCGTTTTGCACGGTCATCGCACCAACCAGTATGAGCTCTACGTCGCGTGCGTGATGCCGGATCACGTTCATCTGCTGATTGAGCCGCAGATCCGCGATCAGGGTATTTCCGGTCAATCAATTTTCTGGTCTCTGACCGATATCCTTCGCGGCATAAAGTCCGCGACCGCGCATCGCATCGCGAAAAGCCGAGCGATGCGTGGCTCGGTTTGGGAAAAGGAATCATTTGATCGACTGATCCGATCGGAGACCGATCTGCGAGAAAAATTTAATTACATTTGCCGGAATCCATGGGATTCAGGACTCGTCCGGCCGAACGAGAATTACCAATGGCTTTGGACACCTGATTTCTCTTCGGCGGGGGCGCCGAAGAGTGCACGCGAGGCGCGTGCGCTCCCCGGAGGCGGCACTCCCGCAACACCACGCGCAACCTGCTAACCATGGACTGGATCAAAGCCCATTACGATCGCGTGTCGGTCATCGCGGCGGCCGTCTTCCTGCTCATCTGCGCGATTTTCCTCTGGCGGAGCGCGGTCGGGTTTGGCGAGAGCTTCCTGACGGTCCAGGCCGCGCCTGCGCCGAAGAAGCCATCGCCTCCGGGGAAAGCGAGCGAACTGGAGGCGGTCCTGCAGAAAACTCAGCAGCCGCCGCAATGGACCTTCGGCGGCCGCTCCGGCCTATTTGTGCCCGAAAAACATTTCATTGGCGCGGATGGCCGGCCCGCCACTCTCCAAAGTACCCAGGTTCATCCGCCTGTGCCTAACGAATGGCTGGAACAGTTCAACCTGCCCATCGTCGACGCCGATGTGCTCACCCAGGATCCCGACGGCGATGGCTTTAATAACCTCGATGAATGGCAGGGGCACACCAACCCGATCGACAAGAACTCGCATCCCGATTACCTGACCAAGCTGAAGCTCAAAGCCTCCAAGGAAGAGCCGTTCCGGCTGAAGTTTTCCTCCTGGGTGGGGGACACCCTGGCCATCAACAGCATTGATATGAAGACACCGACTCTCTTCCTCAAGGTCGGCGATGTCATCCCGGGCACTCGCTTTAAGATCATCAAGTTCACGGAGAAATATCAGCCGGATAAGTATGGCACCGATATGGATGTCTCGGAAGTGGTGCTGGAGCACGAGCAGACCAAGGACCGGCTGACCCTGGTGAAGGAAAAAGTGGCCATTTCCCCCGAGTCCGTGGCTACCTTCGTCTACGGCTGGCCGGCTACAGGGGAGCACCGGGAGTTCGAGGTCAGAAAAGATCAGGAATTTTCATTGAAACCACAGGAGGAGATCAAATATAAGCTGGTAGAGGTCCAGCCCACCAAGGCTGTGATCGTGAACAACCAAAAGCCGAACGAACCGATCGAGATCGGGCTGCTCGGTCCCTAACCCCGTATGATAAAACTCCTCGCTCCCCGCAGATTCTACTGGTCCCTGTTGATTTGTGCCGCCCAGGGCATGCTCTGCGCGACCGGGTTTTCCCAGAGTGTCGAGCGGATTTCGCAGCGTGAGATCGCCCGGCGGCAGGCAGCCATGCCGCAGGGTGCCGACGCCCTGGCCCGCGGCCAGGAGGCGATGAAAGAAAAGAATTACCCTCTCGCCCATGAGGAATATCGCGTCGCCGTCGCCTACCTGCCGGACGCAGTCGTCTCAGGTTCCCGGCACGATGAAGCCGTGGCGGGTTTTTGCGCGAGTGGCATTCGCCTGGCGGAGCAGCGCATCGCCGAGGGCAAATTCACCGAGGCGGAAGCGCTTTGCCGCGAAATGCTGACCGACCAATACGATCCAAGTTGTCACGACGCGGCCGAATTGCTCAAGCACCTGCAGACCCCCGGTTACTTTAATAAGACGATGGGGCCGAAGTTCATTGCGAAGGTTCATGATGTCCGGCAACTGCTGAGCGATGCCGACGGCTATTTCCAGTCGGGACGTTTTGACCTGGCCTTTAAGAAGTACGAGCAGGTTCTCGCACTGGACCCCTACAACGTGGCCGCGCGGCGCGGGGAAGAGAAAATCGACAACGCCAAGACCCAGTACGGCGAGAATGCCTATAATGAGACGCGCGCCCGCTCGCTCTGGCAGGTGGAGAAAGGCTGGGAAGAACCCATTCACCAATATGGCCAGGCGGTGGGACCGCTGGCCGACGCTTTTCTAAAGGATGCCACCGGCACAGCCCGCATCACCAACAAGCTAAACTCCATTATTATTCCGCGGGTCGAATTCCGGGACGCCAGTATCCGGGAAGCGATTGATTTTCTGCGGCAGCAAGCCGCCGCCAACGATCCGACGCCGGAGGGACGCAAAGGCGTCGATATTGTTCTGCGTCTGGTGCCGAGCGGCTCGGTGGCTCCGCCCGCAGTGCAACCGGTCATGCCTGCGCCAGCCTTGGCTCCTCCTCCCGCCACTGGCGGTCCAGAAGGCACCGCCGCTGCTCCCGTGCCTCCGCCGATTATTCCCCCGCCGGCTCCGGCGGCGCCGACTACTCCGGCCATCTCGCCCACCGATGCGCGCATTACCATCACCTTGAATCAAATTCCGTTAGGCGAGGCGCTTCGTTACATCGCCAGCCAGGCCGGCCTCAAGGTGAAAGTGGAGCCGTATGCCGTTTCCATTATTCCGATCAGCGAACAGAGTGCCGATTTGTTGACCAAGGAATATCGCGTTCCGCCGGGATTCATCAGCTCGACCGTGAATGTCGGTTCTTCCTCCTTGAATGCTCCTGCGCGAGCGGCCAGCGGTACTGGCACGGCCAAGGACACACAGGAATCGACGGGCGGTCATCAGCTGGTGAATCGCGAAGGCGCCAGGGAATTCCTGGAAAGCCAGGGCGTGCCCTTCCCGCCCGGCGCGAGCGCCAATTTTCTGCCGCAGAGCAGCCGGCTCATCGTGCGCAATACCCAGGATAACCTGGAATTGGTCGATGCCTTGGTGGAGCAGGCCAATGTCTCCGGGCCCAAGCAGGTCGAGATCGAGTCGAAGTTTGTCGAGATTACGCAGAACAACCTCAAAGAACTCGGCTTCGACTGGTTACTGGGGCAGTTCAACATCGGGAACCATAAGCTCTTCGGAGGCGGAGGGACCACGGGGATGGTCACCGGACCAGGTGTCGCGCCGGGCGACCCGAACTTCCAGTTTTCTCCTCCCGGAGGCCCGCCGGTTGGTCAATTCCCTATCACCGGCGGCAACCGCAGCGGCATGACGGCCATCAGCGCGAACGCCATCGATGCGCTGCTCTTTCCGACCATGGGGGCATCAGCGGCTGCTCCCGGAATCTTCGCCCTGGCTGGCGTCTTCACTGATCCGCAGTTCCAAGTCGTGATCCATGCGCTGAATCAGAAGAAAGGCGTGGATTTGCTTTCCGCGCCGAAAGTCACGACCAAGAGCGGCCAGCGCGCGGTCATCGAAATCGTGCGTGAATTTCGTTACCCGACGCAATTCCAGCCTCCGCAAATTCCGCAGAATTTCCGCGGCGGCGATAGCTTGAGCACGGGATTGACCGGTAATGGCGGAGCCGCTGTCTCCGCGGCATCCTTCCCTGTCACCCCAACCACGCCGACGGCTTTCGAGACGCGCAACACCGGTGTGACGCTGGAAGTCGAACCGGTGGTGGGCCCGGACGGGATCACCATTGACCTCAACCTCGTCCCCCAGGTGGTAGAGTTCGAAGGCTTCATCAATTACGGGAGCCCCATCATGACTGTTCAACCGACTTTACTCGGCCTGGCGGCGCAGTCGGTGGTTTTGACCGACAATGTCATCAATCAGCCGATCTTCAGTGCGCGCAAAGTGACCACGAGTGTGAGCGTGTGGGACGGGCAGACGGTTGTCCTCGGCGGCTTGATGCGTGAGGATGTGCAGAAGACGGAGGATCGTACGCCGCTGATCGGCGATCTGCCCCTCGTTGGGCGGCTCTTCCGGACCAACGTCGATCAGCACATCAAACGGAACCTGGTGATTTTCGTCACGGCGCGCCTGGTCAACCCCGGCGGGCAGCCGGTTAATCCGACCGAAGAGGAAGAAGAAAAAGAAGCTATGATCGAACCGCCGGTGTTGCCGGAGGTGCCGATGTATAAGAAATGACCCAGCGGCTTTGGCCGCTGGAAAATCTGAAGCTCCAACATCCAAGCTCCAGAGAACATCCAATCATCAACCTTCAAAACTCGGTGCCGCCTCGCTTGGAAATTGGAATTTGAAGTTTCTCTGGATGTTGGGTCTTGGAACTTGGTGCTTTTGTAAATGCCGGCCATTGGAATCACGGGTGGCATTTCCACCGGGAAGACGACATTTTGCGACTACTTGCGCGAGGCTATCCCGGCCGCTTTTTTCTTCAACGCCGATCACGCCGCCCGGGAGCTGGTCGATCAGGACCCCGAAGTCCAGGAGGAGGTTCGCCAGGCCTTTGGCCCCGATATCTATTCTGCGTCGGGCGACTTGAATCGGAGCCGGCTTCGGGCGATAGTGTTTGCGGACGCAGCCCGGAAAAGCGTTCTTGAACAAATTCTCCATCCGCGCATTCGCCGTCAGTGGAGCGCTAAAGCGCAAACTTACCGCCCATCCTCCGATTTTTTCTTTGCTGACATTCCTCTTCTCTATGAAACGGGCGGTGAAACCCTTTGCGACTCCGTGGTGGTGGTCGCCTGCTCGCTGGAAATCCAGCGGGAGCGATTGCTTGGCCGCAGCCGTCTCTCGATGCGAGAGGCTGATGAAATGATCAAGTCGCAAATGCCGCTGACCGACAAAATCAAGCGTGCTCAGCACGTCGTTTGGAATAATGACGGCCAGGACGTTCTGGCCGCCCAGGCGAAATCGCTGACGGCTCTTTGGAATAAGTAAAGATGCTCATGGACGAAAGTCAGATGACTAATGCGGATCCCGCGGGCACGCCGCCACCTGTGGCGGCAGGCGCCCTGCCCGCATCGTCTACGAGAAGCGTTGCGGGCGCGGTGTCGCCTGCGCCTGCGCCGGCCCTTCCGTTGCCGCGCTCGTTGCACTTGAACGATTTGCAGAAACTCTCCGGCGACCAGCTCGAAGATGTCGCGCGCGAGCTGGATTTGCGTCTCTTCGCCGGGCGCACCCGGCACCATCACATTCTCGACATCGTCCGGAGCGCACTCGGCCGCGGCGGCACCATCACCGCTGAAGGATTTCTCGATGAACAGGGAGATGCCGGGCCGGTTCTGCGCTCGGCCGGCTTGAACTTTCTTCCCGTCCCGGAAGACGTTGCCATCCCACGGGCGCTCATGCAGAAGCACCAATTGCGGCCCGGCCAGCTGCTGGCCGGAAAGCTGCGGCTGCCGCGGGAGCGGGAGAGACTGCTCATCCTTGACTCGCTGACCTCCATTGAAGGTCAACCGGCGGAGCAATGGGTGCAGGCGACTGATTTCGAAAAGCTCACTCCCCAATTTCCCCATGGCCGGATTTACCTGGAGAATCCGAAAACCAATTCCATCAGCGCGCGCGCCATTGACCTGCTCACTCCGCTGGGCCGGGGCCAGCGCGGGTTGATTGTGGCCCCTCCGCGCGTGGGCAAAACGATTTTGCTAAAGGAAATCGCCAAGGCCATCCGGGTGAACCATCCCGAAATCGTCCTGATTATGCTGCTGGTGGACGAGCGGCCGGAAGAAGTGACCGACCTCGAGCGCGAGATCGACTGCCAGATTTATCATTCGAACTTCGATGAAAACGTCCAGCGTCACGTGCAGGTAGCCGAGCTCGTGCTCGAGCGGGCCAAGCGCCTGGTCGAAATGAAGAAGGACGTCGTCATTCTGCTCGACAGCATTACCCGTTTGTCGCGCGGGTACAACAGCCTGCAGTCGAGCAAAGGCCGGACCATGTCGGGCGGCGTGGAGTCGAAGGCGCTAACCAAGCCAAAGAAATTTTTCGGGTCCGCCCGCAATGCCGAGGAGGGCGGCAGTCTCACCATTCTGGCCACCGCCCTAACGGAAACGGGGAGCCGCATGGACCAGGTCATCTTCGAGGAGTTCAAAGGCACCGGCAACATGGAGCTGCATCTCGACCGGGCTTTGCAGGAGAAGCGCCTTTACCCGGCGATTCATCCGTTGCTCTCGGCCACCCGGCGCGAGGAATTATTGTATCATCCGGATGAATGGGAGCGGGTGCAGCTTTTGCGCAAGACCATGGCCGCCCTTCCGCCCATCGAAGCCATGGAAAAACTCATAGAAAATCTCGAGGCAACCAAGACAAACGCGGAGTTGCTCCTGAGCGGATTGCGGTGATTGCGACCACTTCGCAGCTCGAAGAGCTGCTTCCCAGAATTGCCTCTTTCGACCAGGTGGCCATCGACACCGAGGCCGATAGTCTGCATTGCTACCGCGAAAAGCTTTGTTTGCTGCAGCTAAGCCTTCCCGACAGCGACCACATCGTCGATCCCCTGGCCGGTCTTGATCTCGCCCCCCTGGCGCGCGCGCTCGCCGGCAAGACCATCGTTTTGCACGGCTCCGATTTTGACCTGCGCCTGCTCCGTCGCAGTTTCGACTTCAAAGCGCACCGGGTTTTCGACACGGTGATTGCCGCGCGCTTGTTAGGCGTTCGCGAGTTCAGTCTGGCCGCGCTGGTGCAGCGCTATTTCGGAATCGAACTGACCAAGGGTTCGCAGAAAGCCAACTGGGCGCAGCGCCCCTTGCCTCAGCGCATGACGGATTACGCCATCAACGATACCCATTACCTTTTGCCCATGGCCGCGAAACTGGAAGCCGAACTGAAAGAAGCCGGACGCTTCGAGTGGTTCGAGCAATCATGCCAGCGCGCCCTTGAGCAATCATTGATCGACCGGACGCGCGATGCCGACGAGGCCTGGCGCATCAACGGATCGGGAAAGTTGCGCGGCCGGGCCGCCGCCGTTCTGCGCGAACTTTGGAAATGGCGGGATGCGGAGGCGGAGGCGGTCGATCGCCCTCCCTTTCACATTTTGCAAAACCAGGAGCTCATCAAGGCAGCTGAACGCTTCACTGCCGGAGAGAACCCCGAATACCGGCATTTCTCGGCCCGGCGCCGGCAGGGCTTCGGAGAAGCGGCCGCTCGCGGCTTGCAATCGAGCGAAGCGGACTGGCCCGTTTTTCACCGTCGCCTCGGCACCAGGCCCACTCCGGAAATGCTCAGGCGCACAGACGCGCTGCGGCAGCGTCGCGATGAGATCACTGCAAAGCTTGGGCTGGAGCCATCCTTCCTGGCGGCGCGGGGAGCGCTCGAAGCCATTGCCTCGGAGCCAGCTTCCGCGCGGGAGTTGCTCGCCCCATGGCAGCGGCAATTGCTCGATCTGGACGGCGAGGATTAGGCTGAGCCTGGCTGGGAAAAGCTTGACCCGGGCTCGTCTGAGCCTCAGGAAGGAGACCGGTTTTTTTGGCTACAAACTCGCAATGGAGGCTTCGGATAGGGGGCTGGGTCATACTTTGCCTTCTGGCAGCCCCATGCCGTCATGGCTTGGCCGGCGCTCCGAACACCGCGCAGATCACCAGCGTCAGTCACGACGTGCGCCTGCTGGTCGGCGACGTGGAGCCGCGTCCGGCCGCGCTAAACGACAAGTTGAGCGAGGGCACGGCGGTAGCGACAGGCGGGGAATCGGGCGCGGAGCTTACTTTCACCGATCAGACCGTGGCGCGGGTCGGATCGAATAGTGTTTTCAGTTTCAAGAAAGGCACCCGGAGTTTGGATTTGCGCGACGGCGCCATCCTTGTGCAGGTCCCGAAGACGGCCAAAGGCGCCCGGCTGGAGGGCGGCGGAGTGGCGGCCGCGATTACCGGGACGACCGTGATGTTCGAGTGTCATCCGACCGTCTACAAATTTGTCGTGCTCGAAGGCACCGGGCGTTTGTATCGCCCTGGTCACCTGGGGGATTCGGTGCTGGTGGGCCCCGGCCAGCTGATTATCGGGCAGCCGAACACGGCCGTGAGTGATCCGGTAGACTTTGAGATCGAACGCTTTTTGAGAACATCACACTTTATTCTCGATTTTCCGATGTTGCGCAGCGAATCGCTCATGGCTAACGAGAGCCTTAAGCAGCAGAGAGACAAGTCCCGGAAGCGTTTGCTCGAAACGAACATGGTCATTTTTGGATCCGGGGCCTCGGTGTCGCTCCTTGACCCGGCCCAGCCTGCCTTAACCAATCCATCGGGCACCTCTTCGGCTGCTCCGGCGCCTGCGCCACGGTCGTCATCGATCGATTCGCCGGTGGTCGACCGGGTGATCACTGCGCGGAAATAGAACATATGATGAGCCGTTTTTCCTTCTCCCGTTTCGCCTCAATCTGGCCCTGGCTTCTGGTCGCCATGACAGTTGTGACCATGGATTGGGCCGCGCGGGCGGCGCAGCCCAAAGCGGCGCAGGTCACTGCGGTAATCAAGGATGTGAAATTGCTCCCGCCGCAGGCGCCGCCGCACCCTGCCGTCGTCAGCGAGACTCTCGCCAGCGGCACGGGGTTGCGCACCGGCGTGGATTCGCGCGCGGAATTAACCTTTCCCGATCTGACCATTACCAGGCTCGGCGCGAATACGGTGTTCAGTTTCAATGAAGGCGCGCGCGAACTCAATTTGGATAACGGAGCCATTCTCGTGCAGGTGCCCAAGAGCGGGTCCGCGGTCAAGGTATCGACTGCCGGGTTTACCTGCGGGGTCACGGGAGGGACGGCGCTTTGTGAAACGAACAAGGGCGCGCCCAGCAAAGTGATGATTCTGGAAGGAAGCGGCCATTTCTGCGCGAGAGGGGGAGGATGTGTGGACATTCCGGCGGGAGAGATGGTGGTGATGATGCCCGACGGACGTTACACTCAGCCGCTCAAGTTCAACGTGGCGCGGGTCATGGAGACATCTCT
>DASXIK010000243.1:0-6433 GCA_036498025.1 Chthoniobacterales bacterium | reverse complement strand
TGGCGTGATGCCGGCTTCGAGGGGAGGCGGAGTTCGCCAGAGAAGATCAAATCGCAAACTCACCAGGGTCACGGTAAGGGTAACGAGCGCCACCAGGCCAATGAGACGATCAAAGACCACGGCCAAGAGGGCGCCGGCCTTCTTATCCGTCTCTTTGAGCAACAGGTAGCTCTTGATAATATCCCCGCCGGTGCCGCCGGGCAAAAACTGGTTGTAGAACATACCGATGAGGAATAAGCCGGAGACCCTGGGAAAGCTGAGATAAATTTTTTGCACTCTAAGAAGAATCTGCCAGCGCACCGCCGCGGAGAGTTCCACGACCACGTAGGCGGCGATCGCGGCCAGGACCCAGCTGTATCGCGCAGTGCGCAAGGCCTCCTCCATTTTTTCCCGCTGGGCGGGGTCATGAAAGACCCACCAGAGCAGCGCGGCCGTTACCGAAATCTGAAAAATGGTAAGCAGGACTCTTTTCACGCGCCGAAATGCTCCTTCCATTGCGTCACGGCGCGCCGGATTTCCATTGCGGTTTTCCGTGGGCTCAATTCCCACACCATGGAGCAATCCGCCGGGAGAAGCGGCACAAGTTTCTTTAGATCAACGTTGCCGGCAAACGGGACCTGATGATCCTGCGCCGGCCAAATGCAATCCTGCACGTGGCAACCGAGGGTTTGGGGCGCCATTTTTTGCAGCCATTCGGCGTGATTGAGAAAGCAAAGATTCTCTTTGATCTGGATATGCCCGAGATCGTGCCAGTAACCGAAGACGGGTGAATTTAACTCCTGGAGCAGATCGGGCAGCTCGCGCTCGCTGGGAATTTCCTCGTAACCGCGCCGGCCTTCGAGCCCCAGGCGGATTTTGCGTTCCCCGGCATAATCGGAAATCTGCCGGAGCGCGTCTTTCGCTCGTTGCAAATAAGGCGGGGCGATGGCTTCCCGTTTTTTCACAGCCTCGACCTTTTTCCGGACGAACTCGCGGGAGAGCAGTTTGCCGTTCCGGGCCAGTTTAATGAGCGAATCCGTCACCGGTCCGATGGGAACTTCTCCAAGGTGCATGACGACAAAGGGGGCGCCCAGGCGCTGGGCGAAGTCGATGGTCTGGAACGTTTGTTTGATGGCGCGATTCCGTTCCTTGGCATAGGCGGAGGAGAGGAGATAACAATCCGGAGAAGCGTGCATCACTTCGACCGGCAGCGGACAAAAATTATGCAGGCTGCTGAAGCGCACTTCGCCGGCGTCGTACATTTCCTGGATGCCTGGCATGAGGGAAATGCGGATGCCATGGCCGAGTTCGATCTGCTCGAAGCCAAGCTCCTTGATCTCGCGGAGCATGGCATCGCCGGCGGTGTGCCGCCCGGAGTTCCAACAGGTGGAAAAGGAAAGCATGCGTAGTGGTGTGGGACAGTTACACGGTCGCGACAACCGGCGGCGGATTCTCGGCGCTGCTAATCTCGCAAATCCCGGTTCCACCGCATTGGCTGCGCACCCGCCCGAGCACGATCAAAGTGATGGCGCCGTATGCGATCGCAGCGATGGCGAGTGAGGTCTTCATTCCGATGAGATCCGACAGAAGGGTCACGCCCAGTCCGGCAAAGGGCATGATGCCGACAAAGCTCAGCATGAAGACAGCAGAAACCCGGCCCCGCAAATAGTCCGGCGCGCGTTCCTGCACGATCGTGCTGGCGAGCCCAAAGTTTGTTGCCATCCCGAGCGAGTTCACAATGAGCAGGCCCATGGCCACGTAAAATGACGGCGCTCGCGACAGCCCGAAGACCGAGCAAGTGACGGCGATTGCGCAGATCATCATGAACGGGATTCGTTTCGTGCGAGACAAACCGATGAGGAAGATGGAGCCAACGACCGAGCCAACAGCGGAAGCGCCCATCAGCGTGCCCAGATGGTCCGCCCCGAGTCCCAGGACCAGCCGGACGTAAAACGGCATCAGGACCGTGACGATGGGAAAAATGCAAAGCGCTTGCGTGGCGATCACCATGACCATGGCCAAACTCGGCGCATCATGCCACACGTAGCGAAAGCCGTCTTTGATGCCGCTCGTCCGCTTTTCTTCTTCTTCTGCCGTGCCCGCCTTTCGCGGGGGCAGAGTGAAAATAGCAATAATCAAAGCGACGAAGGAAAGGGCATTGGCAAAGAAGGCTGACGCCGTTCCAAACCATCCGATAAGATAACCGCCCATCGCCGGTCCCAGAACGCGCGAGCCGTGAAAGACAGAACGATCAAGGGCAACCGCACTCTGAATTTCCTCTTTCCTCACGAGTTCGGGAATGAACGCAGAGAGCGTGGGCATCTCGAAGGAATTCGATATCCCAAGGATCGCGGCAAAAATCAAAACGTGCCAGATGGCAATGTGTCCACTCCAGACAAGCAGGCCCAACGCGCAGGCCAGGGCAATCTGGACAAATTGAGTGATCAACAGAATCCGGCGTTTGTCGAACCGGTCCGCGGCGGCCCCTCCGATCATGGTCAGCGCGAGCATCGGCAGTCCGGCGGCGAGGTTAGCCATGCCGGCCCAAAACGTCCTGGTCGTTAGGGTAGTCATGACGTACCATTGAGCCATCACCTGCATCCAGGTGCCCGTATCGGAGATGGCGCTGCCGATGATGTAGCGCCGAAACGGCCCGGACCGTAAAACGGCCAGGGCACGGCGGGCGGTTAATTTCGGCTGTGCTTCCATCGCCAGATTCATACGCGGGAAGCATCGTTCCCGCAATCGAAGGAGGCCGGCTGGCCTTAGGGATGCGGCCGGACGTGATTGGCGAAGGCCAGCAGCCCCACAAGCAGAGCCAGGTAAAACGCGATGACGAAGAGGGCTTTGATGGTGTCCTTGGAAGCCGGCATGGGCGCTACTTTGCAGTGAAAAGGCCGCGGCGTCGAACAAAGTTTTAGCAAGTGTGCTCACCTTTTCTCGACCCCACGTGGCCGCACACCACTCCGGGGAGCGCAGGCAGCTCGCCTGCTGGCGATGGCGTCCTCGCCATCGCGAACTTTCATCGCGCTGAGTGCGACCTCACATTTCAGTGCTCATCCCGGCGATCAGGAAAATTGTTTGGGCGAGCCGCCCAAACCAGCAGGCGGGCCGCGCGCGCTCCCCGGAAATACCCGAGATGCCGCGAGGGAAATACTAACGAACGATTGCTCCCTGGCCCGAGTTCACTATTTTAGAGCATGCGCATAGACAAATTCACCCAAAAGATGCAAGAGGCTCTGCAGTCGGCGCAGGATATCGCTGCGGAATTGCGCCATGCGGAGGTCGGGAATGAACATTTCCTTTTGGCGCTGATTGATCAGACGGACGGTGTGGCGCGCCCTCTTCTCGAGAAGATGGGGGTGAGCGTGAACGAATTGCGCGGCCAACTGCGCGGGGAACTGGAGCGGCGTCCGAAAGTGGAAGGCGCCGGCGTCGAGCTGCGGCTGAGCAACGAGTTGCGCGCCACCTTGGATGCGGCCGAAAAGGAGATGGCCAAACTCAAAGACGAGTTCACCAGCGGCGAGCATTATCTTCTCGCGCTCTCCGGCTCCAACGTGGGAGCGGCCCGCCTGCTCAAGAACGCGGGCATCTCCCGCGACAAACTCATGCAGGCACTGCAACAGGTGCGCGGATCGCAGCGCGTGACAGACCAGAATCCGGAGGGCAAGTACCAAACGCTGGAAAAGTACGGGCGCGACCTGACGCAGCTGGCGCGCCGGGGAAAAATCGATCCCGTGATCGGACGCGACAACGAGATCCGCCGGGTCATGCAGGTTTTATCGCGCAGAACCAAGAACAATCCCGTGCTCATTGGTGATCCCGGTGTGGGCAAGACCGCCATCGTGGAGGGATTGGCGCGCCGGATTATCAGCGGCGATGTGCCCGAGTCGCTCAAGCAGAAGCGCATCATCGCCATGGATATTGGCGCCATGGTGGCGGGCGCCAAGTTTCGCGGGGAATTCGAGGATCGTCTCAAGGCTTTTCTCAAAGAGGTCACCGATTCCCAGGGAGAGGTCATTCTTTTCATCGACGAGTTGCACACCATTGTGGGCGCGGGCGCGGCGGAAGGCTCGGTCGACGCGTCAAACCTGTTAAAGCCGCAACTGGCGCGGGGGGAGCTGCGCACCATCGGCGCGACCACGCTCGACGAGTACCGCAAGTACATCGAGAAGGACGCCGCCCTGGAGCGCCGTTTTCAGCCGGTGATGGTCAATGAGCCGAGCGTGGAGGACACCATCGCCATCCTGCGGGGATTAAAGGAACGCTACGAAGTGCATCACGGGGTCAGAATTACGGATGGAGCCATCGTGGCCGCCGCCGTCCTCTCCAATCGTTATATCAGTGATCGTTTCCTCCCGGATAAAGCGGTCGACCTGATTGATGAATCGGCTTCCCGCCTGAAGATCGAACTCGATTCCATGCCGACCGAGATCGACGTGGTCGAGCGTGACATCATGCAGCATGAGATGGAGCGGCAGGCCTTGAAGAAGGAAAAGGACCCAGCCAGCAAGGAGCGCCTGAAAAATCTCGAGAAAGAGCTGGCCGCGCTGAAGGAAAAATCGAGTGGCCTGAAGGCCGAGTGGCAAAAGGAAAAGGCGGTGCTCGAAGAGCAGCGGAAGCTAAAGGAAGAACTGGAGAATCTGCGCACGGAGCTGGAGCGCGCCCAGCGTCGCGGTGAATTGGGCAAGGCCAGCGAGATTCAGTACGGCAGAATCCCGGAGGTGGAGCGGAAGCTGGCGGAGTTCGTGGCCAAAGCAGAGGCCGAGAAGAAGCCGCGTCTGCTGCGCGAGGAAGTAACGGAGGAAGACATCGCGCAGGTTGTTTCCAGCTGGACGGGCATTCCGGTCTCGCGTTTGCAGGAAGGCGAGCGGGAGAAGCTCGTTAGGCTGGAGGATCATTTGCACCAGCGCGTCGTCGATCAGGAAGCCGCCATCAAGGCCGTGGCCAACGCTGTGCGCCGCGCCCGCGCCGGCCTGCAGGATCCCAACCGGCCGATCGGTTCATTTATCTTCCTCGGACCGACCGGCGTGGGCAAAACGGAATTGTCGCGCGCGCTTGCCGAATTCCTCTTCGACGACGAGCACGCCATGATTCGCATCGACATGAGCGAATACATGGAGAAGCACACAGTCGCGCGTTTGATCGGGGCACCGCCCGGATACGTCGGCTACGAGGAAGGGGGGCAGCTCACGGAAGCGGTCCGGCGCAAGCCCTACTCCGTGATTCTCTTTGATGAAATCGAGAAAGCGCACCACGAAGTGTTCAACGTTCTTCTGCAAGTGCTGGATGATGGCCGCATCACGGACGGGCAGGGAAGAACCGTCGATTTCAAGAACACGGTCATCATTATGACTTCGAACATTGGTTCGCAGTTCATCATGGAGGAAGAATCGCGGGAAGCGCGCTCGCGTCTGGTCATGGACGCTTTGCGGCAGCATTTCCGGCCAGAATTCCTGAACCGGGTGGATGAGGTCATCATTTTCGACCGGTTAGGCGAAGAGGAGCTGAAGAAAATCGTGCAAATTCAGCTTGGCCGGCTGACCAGGCGCCTGGAGCAGCAGAAGATCACGCTCAGGCTCTCCGAGGCGGCCAGGGCTTTGATTGCGCATGAAGGCTTCGATCCGGTTTACGGCGCCCGCCCATTGAAGAGGGCCATTCAGAAGTTCATCCTCGACCCTTTGAGCATGGAGATTCTGGAGGGCAAAATCCGGGAAGGCGAGACGGTCCAGGTGGAAGCCAGGGATGGGGCCCTCCGTTTCAAGGTCTCCCAGGGGTCGGATCAGACCTGACAGAGAATTTGAACGCCCGGCGACCTGGCTATGTCTCAGCAAGGACCATGATTAAAATTACTGGATTTGCGATAATTGCGGCGGCAGCGCTGGCAGTCTCAGGCGCCTTCGCCGGGGATATGGCCGGCGGCAAGGGATGTTGTGCGAAAGGGGTGGTCAATGCCGACGGCAAGCCGATGTGCGCTGACCTGGCGGCGTTGAAGTTGAACGACGATCAGAAGAGCAAGATCGAAGCGTGGTCGGCCGAATGCATGAAGGGCGGCTGCACCCGGGAAAGCCGTCATAAGTTCATGCAACAGGCCAAGGGCATCCTGACGGCGGAACAGTTCGCCAAGCTGAAGGCCGAGTGCAAGCAAAGCAAGGAAGCCAACAAAACCGAGACCTAACAGACTTTGCAGTGCGACTGCAAATACCCCGCTCAGGCGGGTTATTTTGCTTTGTGGGCAGGTCGCCCGGCATTACAGCCGCTCGCCACGTCGTAGGGCCTGCGAGGGCGGTTCGTTTGCCGACGCGGCGCCCGAGCCCCGCGGCTACAATGCTTACTTTGCTTCGACGGCTTTGGGTGAGGTCTCTGCTTTCGCCCCGGGGGTAAGGGCCTGGGTTAGAACGTCAGCCAGGCGCCAGCCTGCCTTGTGCAACTCCTGGCGCACAACCTTCGCGGC
>DASXIK010000242.1:0-6685 GCA_036498025.1 Chthoniobacterales bacterium | reverse complement strand
ACCGCAACATCGGGCTTGGCCACGATTTCCTTCGCCACATTACGCGTTGCCAGATTTTGATCTTTGTCCTGGATATCGCCGGGAGCGAGGCGCGCAATCCGATCGAAGACCTGCAGAGCCTTCGGCGCGAGATCGACTTGTATGATCCGCGGCTCTCGCAGCGCAGATGGTTCATCGTGGCAAATAAAATGGATTTGCCGGACGCGGAAGAAAACTTGATGACGTTGCGCCGCCGCTTTCCTTCCATCGAAGTCCTGCCGCTATCGGCCGCGACCGGCGATGGCATTCCGCAACTGAAACAAAGATTAGCCGACCTGATTCGCCACGAAGAAGAGGCCGCGGAAAGCTCTCCTGCCAGCGTTGGTCCCTGAGGGCGTTTCGCCTGTTCCGGTGGGGCGCCGCAACGAGGGTGGTAGGGACATCGCGCTGCGATGTCCACTCCGCGGATTCTGCAACAGGGGAGAAGATTCAATTATTCACTGATCTTTGTTTTCTAGGTCGCGTCCTGGCACGACGGGATCGGGGTTTGTCCTGTTTGGAGCTTGGGAACTGGCATTGCCCGCGGAGTGGACGGCGCAGCGCGCCGTCCCTACCGAGAAAAACGCGCAGAAAACTTGCGGAAAGTCGCTTGTCAACGCGACGAAAACGGGCTTTGGTATCGCCGACGCAAGCGCGCCGTGGGTCGTCTGCTCTGCTGGTTGCGGAGGGGGACTGGAAAGAAGTTTGGTCCGCGTATATTGCGACGCTACCTGCCGGATGAAGTATCGTTTTACTCCTCGTTTTTCGTTGCCGCTTCTGACGCTGCTCTGCGGCTGTCTGATGGCGTCGGCAAGCCTGGCGGCCGCCGCCGCAGAGATGCCGGCGGCTGCGGCACACGAGGGCGTTTCGCTCAAGGCGATCGGTATTTTCCATATCGGCAAATTCACCGTGACCAATTCCATGTTCTTCACCTGGGTGATTGCGGCTGGTATCATCGTTTCTGCGCAGGTCGCCATGCGCAACGTCAAAGCGATCCCGGACGGGAAACAGAACTTTTGGGAATGGATGGTGGAGAGCCTCTACAATTTCCTTGAAAGCATCATCGGCAGTGAGCTGGTGCGGAAAACATTTTGGTTTTTTGCCACCCTTTTCATTTTGATTCTGTTCGTGAACTGGTCTGGGCTGATTCCCGGAATCGGAACGATCGGCTGGGGACATCATGATCCGGCAACTGGGGCTTTCCTGGTGGAGCGTCCGCTGCTCCGCGGCGGCAATGCCGATCTGAACATGACGATGGCCATGGCCATCGTCTTTTTCGTGCTCTGGATCTACTGGGCACTGCAAACGCAAGGTGTAGGCGGAGTGCTCAAGGAGATCTTTGGAGCAAAAGGGGAGAGCAAGGGCTTTATGAAGCTTCTCATGGGAGTGATTTTCTTCCTGGCGGGCATGCTCGAAATCATCTCGATTCTGTTTCGGCCGGTCTCGTTGAGTTTTCGATTGTACGGCAACGTCTACGCGGGCGAGACCATGCTCGAAACGATGTCGCACATGGTACCGTCGCTGGCATGGCTCATCCCAATTCCTTTTTACTTTATGGAGGTCCTCGTGGGAATCGTTCAGGCCCTCGTCTTCATGCTTTTGACGGCGGTGTTCACTTTATTGATTGCGCAACACCAGCCGGGAAGCGAAGGAGCACCTCACTAGAAAATTTCGGCGGCTATGACCGTGGTTCCCGCGGAGGCCGCTGAGCAAACCAAAAGAAAAGAAAACAAAATATGATACTACCAATACTGGCGGAAATTAACGGAAGCATTCACGTGGGTCTCGCGGCCCTGGGCGCGGCCGTGGGTGTCGGTCTGATCGGCATGGGCGCGTCTTCCGCGGTCGGCCGCAATCCGGGCGCAGCCACTCCCATTCTCGTGCAGGCAATTCTGGCGATCGCTTTCGCGGAGGCGATCGTGTTCTACGCGCTCTTCCTCGTGAAGTAATCCCACCGGGCAACCAGAGAAAACCGCATGCACCTCACGATTCTCGCGCAAGCGTCCGGCGGCATCGTCGAAATCGCCAAGGATACGGCCGAGACTTTCGGCTTGGATCTTGGGCTCTTTCTGTCGCAGGTGATCAGCTTTGTGTTGGTGGCTGCGCTTTTGCGCCGCTTCGCTTACAAACCGATTCTCAACGTTTTGCACGAGCGTCGCGAGCGCATCGCGGAAGGCCTGCGCAACGCTGACGCGATCAAGCAGCAACTGGCCAAGGCAGAGGAGCGGCATCAGGAAATCCTGGCCAAGGCCAACGTGGAAGCGCAGCGCATGATCGACGAGGCCCGCGAAAGCGCCGGGCACGTGGCCGAGCGGCGCGAGCAGGAAGCCATCGCCGCGGCCGAGCAGATCCTCGCCAAGGCGCGCGAAGCCAGCGTGCTCGAGCATGAGCGCACCATGGCGGAATTGAAGCGCGAGGTGGGACGCCTCGTGGTGGATACCACCGCGAAGGTCACGGGCAAAGTCCTGACCAGCGACGATCAGCGCCGCTTACAGGAAGAAACCAGCCGCCAGCTTGCCTCATGAAGGTTAACCGGGAGATACGGCAGCTTTCGCGGCAGCTCTTGCGCGCCAGCTTTACTGATGGCCGGTTAGACGGGGGAAAGGTTCGCTCTCTGGTGGACTCGGTCGTCGCCGAGAGGCCGCGGAATTACATCGGGGTCCTGGAGAATTATCAGCGACTCCTGCGTCTCGAAGTGGAGAAACGCCGCGCCGTCGTCGAAAGTGCGGTCGCGCTCGCGCCGGAGGTGAGTGCACAGGTCGTGGCCAGCCTGCAGCGAAAATACGGGCAGGATTTAACCGCCGAGTTTGCCGTGAACCCCGAGGTTCTCGGCGGCATGCGTATTCGTGTCGGCAGCGATGTTTGGGACGGGACGGTGCGCAACCGTCTGGAACGTCTGCAGCAGCAACTTTAATTAAAAATATCCATGAGCAGCATACTTGAAGAAATTGAAACGAAAATCGCAGGCCTGAAAACCTCGACCACGAAAACGAATGTCGGCGTAGTCCGCGAGACGGGCGACGGCGTGGCCCGTGTCGAAGGATTGAGCGACTGCATGTTGAACGAGATGCTCGAGTTTCCCAACGGCGTCTATGGCCTGGCACTGAACCTGGAGGAAACCGAGGTGGGCGTCATCCTCATGGGCGACAACACCAAGGTGGCCCAGGGCGACGAAGTCAAGACCACGGGCAAGCTGCTACAGGTTCCGGTGGGCAAGGCATTGCTCGGTCGCGTGGTTAACACGCTCGGTCAACCGCTTGACGGCAAGGGCCCGATCAAGTCGGAAATATCGTACCCGCTGGAAAAAATCGCCCCTGGCGTGATTCAGCGCCGCTCGGTCAGTCAGCCAGTGCAGACCGGGATTATGCCCATTGATGCCATGATTCCGATCGGCCGCGGGCAGCGCGAGTTGATTATCGGAGATCGCGCGACCGGCAAGACGACCATCGCGATTGACACCATCATCAGCCAGGCACGGCTGAACAAGGCCGCTGAGAAAGGTGAAATCAAGGATTACCGGCCGCTCTATTGCATCTACGTCGCCATCGGGCAGAAGAATTCGAACGTGGCCCGGGCGCTCGCCGTTTTGGAGAAGGAAGGCGCCATGCCCTACACCACGATCATCTCGGCGCCCGCTTCCGATACGGCCACCAACCAATATCTGGCGCCGTTCGCCGGCGCCGCCATGGGCGAATGGTTCATGGATAACAACATGGACGCTCTTATTATATATGACGACCTGTCGAAACATGCGGTCGCCTACCGCCAGGTCTCGCTCGTTTTGAAGCGCCCGTCCGGCCGTGAAGCCTATCCGGGAGATGTTTTCTATCTCCACTCCCGTTTGCTCGAGCGCAGCGCGCGTTTGGCCGACGAGTTCGGTGGCGGTTCCGTGACTGCGCTGCCGATTATCGAAACGCAGGCCGGCGACGTATCGGCGTATATTCCGACCAACGTCATTTCCATTACCGATGGCCAGATTTATCTGGAAACGGATCTGTTCTATCAGGGCGTGCGCCCGGCCATCTCGGTTGGCCTTTCGGTGAGCCGCGTCGGTTCCGCCGCGCAGATCAAGGCGATCAAGCAGGTCGCCGGAAAAGTGAAACTCGACCTCGCGCAATACCGCGAGCTGGCGGCCTTTGCCCAGTTCGGCTCCGATTTGGATGCAGCCACCAAGGCGCGGCTCGAGCGCGGTCAGCGCATCGTCGAGTTGTTCAAGCAAATTCAGTACAACCCCATCCCCGTGGAGGAGCAGGTGGCCGTCTTGTGGGCGATGCAAAACGGTTACCTCGATCCCGTGCCGGTGGAGCGCGTCAAAGAATTCCAGGTGAAACTCCAGGACTGGTTGTCCACGCGCAAAGAGACGCTTCTCGGCACCATTCGCGATAAGAAAGCGCTCGATGAAGACCTGGAATCGGAGCTGCGCAGCGCCCTCGAAGAATTTAAATCGACCTGGCAATGATTGCATCTCGCGCATGTCGTCTTTCTGCTGTAGCCACGGCGCTCTGTCGCCGTGTCTCCGGAGCTTATTTGCACGCGCATGCGCCCCGGCCCGCCTTGGCACGGCTTCGGCGCGACAGGCAGAGCGGGGCGGCTACAGCGCCTCGGATAATTTCTAAATAAAGCGTAACGATTCATGGCCAACACGAAGGACATACGGCGCCGGATTAAATCCATCCGCAACACCGCGCAGATCACCAAGGCGATGCAGATGGTCGCGGCTTCGAAGATGCGTCGCGCCCAGCAGGCCGCCCTCGCCGGGCGTTCCTATGCCAGTTTAATGAACAGGGTCCTGGTTTCGCTGGAAAAACGCGTTCCTTCGAGACTCCATCCGCTTTTGGAGGTGCGCGAGGTCAAGAAAGAGCTCGTCCTGGTGATCAGCACCGACAAAGGACTGGCCGGCGCGATCAATACCAATCTCTTGCGCGAGGTGGCTCGCTTTGAAGTCGAGAAGACGGTTTACGCCACCTCCGGCCGCAAGGGAGTGCAGTTTGTGGCCCGCACCAAGCGTCAGCTGCTCGCTGATTTCGCCTTGAAAGACACCCCGAAGTTTCACGAGACCAAACCGATCGCGAAATTTTGCATGGAAAAATTCCTCAATCGGGAAGTCGACAAGGTCACCGCGGTCTATACCTACTTCGTGAACACGATCACGCAGAAACCGGTCGTGCAAACCCTGCTGCCGATCAGCCCGTTTGATTTGCCGCAGAGCACAACGGCCTCGGGAACGGGAGCGAAAGCGGAGGAGGGGAGTGATCCGATGACCGGTTACACTTTTGAACCGTCGTCCGAGGAGGTGCTGGATACCATCCTTCCTTACTACATCCATTACCAGGTCTACCAGATGATCCTCGACGCCCGGGCCTCGGAGCATAGCGCCCGCATGGTGGCGATGAAGAACGCCACCGAGAACGCGAATCAATTTATCAAGGATTTGAGTCTCGAATACAACAAGATGCGCCAGGCAAGCATTACTACCGAACTCCTCGAGATCGCGACCGCGCAGATGGCGCTCGGCGGTTAGCCGCAACATTTATGAATAAAGGAAATATCGTTCAAGTCATCGGCCCGGTGGTCGATGTGGAATTCCCGACGGCCACGGGATTGCCCAAGATCTACAATGCTCTCGAGCTAGAGTACGAGGTGGGCGGAAACGCCACCAAGCTGACCCTCGAAGTACAGCAGCACCTCGGCGAGAACTGGGTCCGTTCCATCGCCATGTCTTCCACCGAAGGATTGAAACGCGGCATGTCGGTGACCGATACCGGCGGGCCAATCACCGTGCCGGTCGGCGAAGGCGTGCTCGGCCGCTTGTTCAACGTCACCGGCGACCCGGTCGACAACAAGGGCCCCGTGCAATTCACCAAGCGCTATCCGATCCATCGCAAGTCGCCAGAGCTGACCGAACAGGATACGCGCGCGCAGATTCTCGAAACCGGCATCAAGGTGATCGACTTGGTGTGCCCGTTCACCAAGGGCGGTAAGGTCGGCGCGTTCGGCGGCGCCGGCGTCGGCAAAACCGTCGTGATCCAGGAACTCATCAACAACATCGCCATGAAACACGGCGGGTTCTCCGTTTTCGCCGGAGTGGGCGAGCGCAGCCGCGAAGGCAACGATCTTTATCGCGAAATGAGCGAAGCGGGCGTGATCGACCTCAACGACATCAGCAAATCGAAAGTCGCGCTGGTTTACGGCCAGATGAACGAACCGCCCGGGGCGCGTCTGCGCGTGGCCCTGGCAGCGCTGGCCATGACCGAATACTTCCGCGACGAGCGTAACCAGGATGTCTTGTTGTTCATCGACAACATTTTCCGCTTTTCGCAGGCTGGGTCGGAAGTATCGGCTCTTCTTGGCCGAACACCGAGCGCCGTTGGTTATCAGCCCACCCTTTCAGCCGAGATGGGCGACCTGCAGGAGCGCATTACCTCGACCAAGAAAGGATCGATCACTTCCTTCCAGGCCGTCTATGTTCCGGCGGACGATCTGACCGATCCGGCGCCGGCCAATACCTTCGCCCACCTGGATTCCACCATCGTGCTGGAACGCTCCATCGCGGAACTCGGAATCTACCCGGCGGTCGATCCGCTGTCGTCGACGTCTAAGGCGCTCGCGCCGGAAGTGGTCGGCGAAGAACATTACAATGTCGCGCGCGGCGTGCAGCGCGTGCTCC
>DASXIK010000241.1:0-7245 GCA_036498025.1 Chthoniobacterales bacterium | reverse complement strand
GCTGGCCGATCACAGCGAGGAATGGAAAAATCTCGCACCGGCCTCGGAAGATGTGCGCCTGCACCTTCTCCATTTGATCGGGGCGCACCATGGCGAACAACAGTTTGGTTCACCCGTGAACCCGAAAACGCCGGAAGCCATGGCCTTGCATTACATCGACAACCTGGATGCGCGCCTGGAGATGTTCGCCGCCGGCTACGCCACGGCCAAGCCGCTGGCCCCCGGATCTTCGACCGGGTGCGTCCGCTGCCCGGCAATCTCGTTAGGCCGCTGGAAAAGTTTGTGGAACCGGCGAAGGATGGCAAGAAGGCGGGCGAGCTACTCTAACCTGATAAACACCAAGGTGTGTCATCCCGATCCGCCGCGCCTTCAGCGTGGACGGAGGTAGGGACGGCGCCGCGCGCCGTCCCTACCCCTCAATCTTAAACGCGTACATCCAAGCGTCGCTTCGCTTCATCGAGATAAGTTTCATCGATCTCGAACCCGATAAACTTCTTTACACCGCAGGATTTCGCGGCCACGGCCGAATGGCCGATCCCGAGAAAGGGATCGAGCATCGATCGAACCCGCGAAATACCGTGGAGCTTGATGCACCATTCGCCCAACTGCACCGGAAAGGTGGCCGGATGCGGTCGCTCTTTCGCGCGGCTCTGAATCGTTTCGTACGGAATGAACCAGGTGTTGCCGCGGCAGCGCAAATCCGAGCCGCCCGTGTGCGACCAGCGGGCAATATTGCTTTTATCGGCATAAGGCACCCCGATGGCCAGGCGATCCAGCTCGACCCGCCCGCTGATGCTGAAATGAAAAATGTATTCATGGCAATCGTGCAAAAATCGTTTCGAACTGATGGGCTTGAAATGACCGTGCGATCGGACCACGCCCGCCTTGTCTTCGATGGAGATGGATTTGATCCAGTGGATCGTGTTTTGCAGGACAAACAAGTCCCGCAAGCTCATGACGATTTCGTGCGGTAACATCGGATTCGACGGCGCCGCGCCGATGTTTAGGAAAAATGAGCCTTCGGGCTTGAGAACTCGACGGATCTGTGTGGCCCAATCACGGCACCACTCCAGGTAAGAAGCCCGATCCTGCCGGTCAGAGTACTTTCCGTATTTGATGTTGAGGTTGTAGGGCGGCGAGGTGACGACCAGGTCGATCGAGGCCGGCGGCAACTGCGCCATGCCGAGCAGGCAATCGCCGAGGCGAAGTTCGAAGTGGGTCATCTTTTTGAAACCATCGCGTCACATGGGCCATGCGTACAAGAAAAATGTGGTAGGGACGCCGCGCTGCGGCGTCCACTCCACGGATATGCCACTCGCCTCGAGTTTCCGTGTGTATACTCACCCGCGGAGTGGACATCGCAGCGCGATGTCCCTACCCGAAGAGCAGAGCCCGCGCTTTTCATCATGCGGATTTGTCCTAGATTGACTGAATGTCCGACAAGCCTTCGCGCCTCAAGATTGCCGGCCGCGAATTTAATTCGCGGCTCCTTCTGGGCACCGGAAAGTTCGCCTCCAACGAACTCATGCGGGACGCCCTGGTGGCCAGCGGCACCGAGATTGTCACCGTGGCCCTGCGCCGGGTGGATCTGTCGGGCAAGCGCGATCCGTTTGCCAACATTCTCGACTTCATCGACGGGCAACGGTTTCTCATTTTGCCGAATACCAGCGGTGCGCGCAATGCCGCGGAAGCGGTGCGCCTGGCTCGCCTGGCGGCTGCCACCGGTCTGCCCAAATGGTTGAAGCTTGAGATCCATCCCGATCCGCGTTACCTCCTGCCAGACCCGATTGAAACGCTGGCCGCCGCGGAGATTCTGGTGAAGGAAGGATTCACCGTGCTGCCTTACATCAACGCGGATCCCGTGCTGGCCAAGCGTTTGCAGGACGTCGGCACCGCCACGGTCATGCCACTCGGTTCGCCCATCGGCAGCAACCGCGGAATTGAAACGCGCGCGCAGATCGAGATCATTATTGAACAGGCCACCGTCCCGGTGGTGGTCGATGCCGGACTGGGCGCGCCCAGCCAGGCAGCGGAGGCCATGGAAATGGGCGCCGACGCGGTTCTGGTGAACACGGCCATCGCCGTGGCTTCCGATCCGGTCCGTATGGCCCAGGCTTTTCGCAAAGCCATCGAGGCGGGGCGCGAAGCCCGGGAGATCGGGCTCGCGGAAAAACTGTCCGCCGCTTCCGCCACCAGCCCGTTAACTGGTTTTTTTTCCGCGAAGACCGGCGGCGAGGAATCGCCAGAGATTTCCAGGTAGGGACGGCGCGCTGCGCCGTCCACGCCGCGTGTCAGATTCGCAGTGAGCGGCCAGCGTGGTGCCACCGGTGCGGGAAGTTTATCCGCGGAGTGGACGCCGCAGCGCGGCGTCCCTACCCATTACCTTCCCCCGCCTAACCAGTTCGGCGATCCGCCTGGCCGGACTGGACGGCGACATCGTTGTAAAACTCGATCTGCCGTCCCCCGATGCGCCGCACGCTGCGCCAGCCATGCTGCTCCGCAAAGGCGTGTAATTCCTCGGGTGTCAGATTCTTGAGCGCAAGCAATTCGGCTGGATGAGTGATGAAACATTGCGGCCTATCCACGAGCACACCAGCGATTTTCTCCCGCACAGCGTCGAGGTTGTTTTGCGTCGATTCAGCCACCTGCAGTCCACGTTCGTTCCCTTAGCGCTCCACTGCAATAAAGGAGAAAACCAACCCGGGCCGCTCTGTTCCGCGCGCTGGCGCGGCGGCCCTCATAGGCTACCTTCTCCGGATGGCTTCTGAGACAATCGAATTGCGTGGTCACATCATCGATTCCCTGATCCTGCCAAAGGTCCTGGACCACATCCTGACCCACGGCGCCCGTTTTAAAATCACCGAAATCAAGGTTGGCCAAAACCGCGTCGATCAGAGCTTCGCCCGCATCGAGGTCACGGCCGATACCAACGAAAACCTCGACGCGTTGCTTGCGCGGCTCCTGCAACATGGCGCCGAAGTGGCCAAACAGGCCGATGTCGTCCTGGCGGCGGCTCCGACCGATGGCGTTTTTCCGCACGACTTTTACGTCACCACGAACCAGCAAACTTTTGTGCGCCTCAAGGGCAAGGAACTGGAGGTGCGCCCCGCCACCATGGACAGCGCCATTGCCATCAATGGAAAAACCGCCCGCGCGGTGAAGTTCTTCGATGTGCGCAAGGGCGATAAGATCGTGGTAGGACACGACGGTGTTCGCGTTGTCCCCGTGCAACGGTCGACCTCGCACACTGATATCTTTCAATTTATTAACCGGACCATCGGCGCGGACGAGCCCAAGTCGGCAGTCATCCGCGAGTTGGGCGCCGAATTGGCGCGAGCGCGCGGCCCGATCGCCGTGGTGGCGGGTCCCGCTCTGGTCCGCACCGGCGCGGGTGAGCATTTGCAGCGTTTGATTGAAGCGAAATACGTCGACATCCTTTTTGCGGGAAACGCTTTTGCCGTTTGCGACGTGGAACGCGCCCTCTTCGGAACTTCTTTCGGGGCCAATCCGGAAAACGCCCTGACGGTCGGCGGCCACGAAAATCACATTCGCGCCACCAATGTCATCCGCGAGTGCGGCGGACTAGCCGAAGCGGTCCGCCGGAAGGTGTTAACCGGCGGCATCATGCATGCCTGCGTCAAACAAAGAGTGGATATTGTCCTGACGGGGTCGATTCGCGACGAAGGGCCAATTCCCGGGGTGACCACCGATGTGGTGGAAGCGCAGAAAATCATGCGCGATAAATTGTCAGACGTAACTCATGTGCTCCTTCTCGGGACGGTGCAGCATTCCATGGCCATCGCCAGCATGCTGGCGCCCACTGTAAAAACTGTGTGCGTCGATATGGATGCCTGGACGGTGGAGCGAGTGATCGAGCATCAGCCGTTTCAATCGATCGGGCTGGTGACCGATGTTGCGCCTTTCCTGCGGGAACTGGCCGACGCCGTGGCCGAGCTCCCAAAGCGGAATAAGGCGTAAACGACTCCCGGTTATGCGCGATTTGTTATTATGTCCGCCGGATCATTACGGCATCGAATACGAAATTAATCCCTGGATGAGCCGGGCGCGCGGCGCCGAAACGGCCGTCGCACAGCAGCAATGGCAAGGCCTCGAACGCACCCTGCAAAAACTCGATTGCCGGATTTCTCTGGTCGAGCCGCAGCCGAAATTGCCGGACATGGTCTTCACGGCGAACGCGGGACTGGCCGTGGGGAAAAAATTTATCCCCAGTAATTTCCGTCACCAGGAGCGCGCCGGAGAAGCGCCGCATTTTGCCCGTTGGATGGAGGAGCACGGCTATGAAGTCACCTGGCTGCCGCGCGATCTCTACTTTGAAGGGGAGGGGGATGCGCTTTTCGGCGGCGATATTCTTTTCTGTGGATACAAATTCCGCTCCGACGTCAAATCGCACCACGCCGTGGCCGAGATGCTCAATTGTCTGGCCGTCTCGGTGGAACTGGTGGATGCCCGCTTTTATCACCTCGACACCTGCTTTTGCCCGTTGCCGGACGGCGGCGCCTTCTGGTTTCCCGCGGCTTTCGACGAGTATGGGCAGCGCGCCATTCGCGAACATGTCACCGATTTGATCAACGTCTCAGAGGAGGAAGCCGCGCACTTTTCCTGTAACGCGGTGGTGCTCGAGCAGCAAATCGTTCTGCCGGAGGGAGCGCCGCGGCTGGTGCAGACGCTGACCGCGAGGGGTTATCAATGCCACGCGTTGCCCATGACTGAATTCCCCAAAGCCGGCGGCGCCTGCAAATGCCTGACCATGTTTCTGCCGCAGCGGGCGAAGATTTAAAGACAAATGGAGTGTTGGAGTAGTGGAGTCTTGCCGGTGTTATCTCTCCATCACTCCACTACTCCATTTTGATCCTTTTTTCCGAGAGCGCCCGCTCCATCTTCACGAGCGGCAAGCAATTCACCACATCATCTTTCGTTAACCATCCTTTGCGCGCCACTCCGACACCAAACCACAAGTCCTGTAAGCGCTCGACCCGGTGCGCGTCCGGGTTGATCACGCATTTGACTCCTTTTTCCTTGGCCAGCGGCCACCAGCGCCAGTCGAGGTCGAGTCGCTTGGGCGCGGCGTTGATTTCAATCCAGGTGCCGGTGGCGGCGGCCGCGTCCAGGATGGCTCGAATGTCGACGGCGTAAGGCTCTCGCGTGAGCAGCATCCGCCCGGTCGGATGCCCGAGCACGGTGACGAACGGATTCTCCATCGCGCGAATAATGCGGCGCGTCATTTCCGCTTCCGGCAAATTGAAAACGGAATGCACCGAAGCCACCGTGTAATCCAATTTTTCCAAAACATCGTCGCTAAAATCGAGCGAGCCGTCCCGCAGGATGTCGCACTCAACCCCGGCGAACAGGCGGAAGCCCTCGAACTTTTTGTTCAACTTCCGGATGGCCGCGCCTTGGGCGCGCAATTTCGCCGCATCCAATCCATGTGCTTGCACGGAGCTGCGGCTGTGATCGGCGATCCCCAGGTATTGCAGCCCCAGTTCCTGCGCCGCTGCCGCCATTTCTTCCAGGGTGTTGTGCCCGTCACTCGCCGTGGTGTGACAATGAAACGTCCCGCGCAGATTCTCCTTCTCTAATAACCGCGGAATCGTGTGGCTTTCGGCCGCGGCAAATTCGCCGCTGTTTTCCCGCAGCTCCGCCGGGATGAAATCGAGGCCGACGGCGCGATAAAGCTCGGTCTCGTCGCTCACCACCGGGATTTTTTCCGGGACCTTCTTTTTCGCTTTCTCCGGCGGCAGGGGCAATGGAGCCAGGCGATACTCATTCAGGGTCCAGCCACGTTTAAGCGCGCGATTGCGCATCTCAATATTGTGCTCCTTGCTGCCGGTGAAGTAATTCAAGGCGAAGGGATATTCGGCGGGCTTGACCACGCGCAGATCGCATTGAATCCCGGAGTGCAGCCGCACACTGGTCTTGGTCGGACCCTGCGCAATGATTGATTCGACCAGCGGATGCTCGGCAAAAAATCTCGCAACCTCCTCGGGCTTGCGCGTGGCCACGATAAAATCCAAATCGCGCACGATCTCGCGACGCCGCCGGTAGCTTCCGGCCAGCGCCACGTGCAGCGCATCGGGATGGCCGGCCAGATCACTGCGCAGCGTCTCCGCATGATTCGCCACCTGGCCGAGCTGAAACGATCCGGAGTGTTTCGCGCGTTCCGCGATGGATTTGCTCAGCTTCTCCTGGGTGGTCTCGCCAAATCCCGCCAGCTCGGCCACGCGCCCGGCCTCGCACGCTTTCTGCAACTGCTCGATCGAGCTGATCTTGAGCTGCTCGTAAAGCGCCTTGATCTTCTTCGCGCCCAGCCCGGGAAGGGAAAATAATTCGAGAATTCCCGGAGGAAATTCCGCGCGCAATTCCTCCAGGTATTCAAGCGATCCGGTGGTCGCCAGTTCCTTTACTTTGCTGGCGATGGCCTTGCCGATCCCAGGCATTTTCTGGAGGGTCTCTTCGTCCTGCAAATCGGCCATGTTCCCGCCCCAGGCGTCGATGGCGCGCGCGGCGTTGGCATAAGCCCTGATCTTGAACGGATTTTCATCCTTCAACTCCAGAAGAGTGGCGATCTGTCCCAGCACTTCCGCGATTTGCGTCTTGGTCATCTGCTTAACCATGAACGCAGTTGGCGCATCCGTCGACTCTCCCAGGGGGTTCGTTGTCGCAGAAAACGCGTTCCTGTTGTACAATCGGGTTACCAGCTATGGGCATAAAAGTGGAGCTGTTCAAAACGCCGCGGAGAGGACCAGACCGGCTTTCGGGGGTGATTCTGGTCGCTGTCATCGTTCTGCTTGGCATGAGCTCGGCGTCCGGCGTCATTCTCCTCGATACGAGTGATCCGGCGGTGAACACCACGGCGCCTGCCGGTAATCTTGCGGGGAGCGGATGGCAGTTCGAGGGGATTTGGGGCGGCTATTTGGGGACGCCGATCGCCCCTCATTTTTTCATCACTGCCGCGCACATCGGTCAGGCCGATGTAAATTTCCGCTTCCAGGGATCGACCTACACGATCGCTGGCTCCTTCTCCCAGCCCGGCAGCGACCTGTTGATTTGGCGGGTGAACGAAACGTTTTCTTCTTTCGCGCCGCTTTACTCAAAGCGCGACGAAATTTCCAGGCATCTCGTGGTCATCGGACGCGGCACACTGAGGGGCGGCGCCGTGACGCTGAATGGCACCCTGCGCGGCTGGCTTTGGGGATCCGGTGACGGCCAGGCGCGGTGGGGCGAAAA
>DASXIK010000240.1:0-3161 GCA_036498025.1 Chthoniobacterales bacterium | reverse complement strand
CACCGAAGTTTTCGCCACTTCCGTGCGCACGAAAGTCGCCGGCAAAGAGATTGCCATCGAAAAAATGGCCAGCATTTCCGAGCGTGAAGTCGTCTCCTTTATCGCCTACCAGGCCCCGGATGGCTCTTTCGGCGCCCTCATTCAACTGGATGATCACGGGCGCGTCACGCTCGACGCCCTCAGCGTGGAGCATCGCGGCGGGCTTCTTTTCATCATGATGAACGGCCGGAACATCACGGAAAATGGAATGCAAATTGATAAGCGCGTTTCCGACGGGAAAATTTATATTCCGTCCGGGCTCACCGCGGCCGACCTGAAATTGATGAAGAAGGACTGGAAGTTGATTACCCCAAAGAAGCACCGCTGATCGCATGCGCCCGTTCCGCGGATTCCTCGCTCTGCTTGCCTGGCCATTGCTCAGTCTGAGCGGGCAAACGGATCCGGCCACGCTCGACCTTGGCCTGCCGACGGAGAACGACGCCCTCTTTCGCAACGACGGACCGTCCTTCTATCAATATATAGAGCGCGACTACCAGGGCGCGAAATCCACCACCTGGGAAGGCGGGCAGTACGGTTTTGTGCGCGACCCGGTCGAGACGTCCCAGGGTTTGGTTTACACGCGCTTTCACGAGGGCGTGGACATCAAGCCGCTCCACCGCGATGCCCAGGGGGAACCGACCGATGAAATTCACGCGATCGCCAATGGCCGGGTCGTGCATGCCAATCCTGTCCCCGGTTATTCGAACTACGGCCGCTACGTCGTCATCGAACATCGGTGGGGCGGATCGAAATACTACAGCCTCTACGGACATCTGAGTTCCATCCGCGTCCAACCCGGTCAGGAAGTGCAAAAGGGCGACGTCATCGCGGTGATGGGCTACACGGGCGTTGGAATCAATCGCGAACGCGCCCACGTGCATCTCGAGTTGAACCTGTTGCTCAGTCATCAGTTCGAGAAGTGGCACAACTTCTATATTAGAAACGACCCGAATCACAACGGCATCTACAATGGCATCAATCTCGCCGGCCTGGACATCGCGCGCCTCTACCTCGACCTGCGCAAAAATCCTGCTCTCACCATTCCGGAATTTCTTGAGGCCGAAGAAAAGTTCTACAAAGTCACGCTGCCGCGCGCCGCGCACTTCGACCTCCCCAAACTTTATCCCTGGATGCTGCGGGGCCGGGCCGGCGGGCATACGGTTTCATGGGAAGTTTCGTTCAACCGCGCCGGGGTGCCTCTCCAGATTGAGCCGAGCGACAAAGAGGTCGCCGAACCAGAGCTAAGTTTCGTGAAAAAGAGCCCGGTTGATTACAAACTGCAGACCCGCGGCATCGTGACCGGGCGAAACGGCCGCGGCGCTCTCACTCAATACGGTCAACAGCTGATGCGGCTCTTGGTCTTTCCGGATTGAGGCTGAGCTTTAGATCGCGATCCACCGCTGAGCCCGGCCGAGCCTTCCTACTTAGGCGTTGGACGTTGAGCGTTGAGTGTTGAGCGTTTGCTCCCTCCCTCCCGCAGCACGGCCTCCCCACCCCCTCGCCTTGGCCGAAATTCACTCCATCCCCGGCATGTGTTACGCTGTCTAACCCCAACGATGTCGCACCTCACCCGGCGCCAATTTCTCACCCTGACCGGCCTGGCCTTGCCAGCAGCCGTTATCATTGACACGCGCCTGGTCGAGCCGACCAACCTGCGCGTCGCCTATTTCCCGGCCAACACCGACGGCGCCCTGCGTTTCATTCACTTCTCGGATTTCCATCACAAAGGAAACGCCGCTTACGCGGAGAAAGTGATCACCACCATCAACAATCTTGAGGCCGACTTTGTTTGTTTCACCGGCGACCTCATTGAGGAAATCAAACATCTCGACGAAGCGCTGCACTTCATTGGGCAAATTAAAAAGCCGGTTTACGGCTGCCCGGGCAATCACGATTACAACTGCCGTGCCCCCTTCGCCGAGTATGAACGCGTTTTCGCCGCCACCGGCGGGCGCTGGCTGGTCGGTCAAACGGTTGTCCTGCCCGAGCACGATCTCGAATTAACCGGCATGAGTCTTGAGGGCGTGCCCATGGCACAACCCCGCACCGTCGCGCGGCGGTTTTTGCTGACGCATTACCCGAAATCCATCGACCACCTGGACGGCCATCATTACGACTGGATCATGGCCGGGCATTCGCATGGGTGGCAGATCCGCATCCCCGGGTACGGCCCGATCGCTTTGCCTTACGGTGTCGGCCCTTACGATCTCGGCTTTTTTTTGACCGACAAAGGCCCGATGTATGTCAATGCGGGCATCGGCACCTACCGCATTCCGTGGCGCTTCAATTGCCGCCCGGAAATCACCGTCGTCACCATTTAACGTTGGTAGTGACGCCGCGCTGCGGCGTCCACTCCGCGCGGCCAATCTCGCCGATTCGGAGAAATTCAATCTGGAATCCAGGAAAGAAAACTTAGCCACAGATTACACAGATTTCACAGATGAAAGCCCTGCTTCTTAATCCGTGTTTAATCCGCCTGCCAGGCCGCAGCGCTTTGGCGAAGGCTGGTGTAAATCCGTGGCCAAAAATCCATTCCTCTTCATCGTTTCACGGTTTCCTGGATTCCTAATTAAATAATCTTCTCTAAAGCGTGTCGTGATTCTAAACAAACCGTTCTAGAATCCGGGGTGCTGCGCCGCTTTCAGCCCGCTGTCCTGACCGCCTTCGTCGGCTATAGGCGGGCTGATCTTTTTTCCGATCTTTCCGCAGGGTTAACCGTCGGAGTCATCGCGCTGCCGCTGGCCATCGGTTTCGGCATCGCTTCCGGCGTGACGCCGCAACAAGGTCTGTGGACCGGAATCATTGCCGGCCTCGCCGTCGCGCTACTCGGCGGGTCGCGCTTTCAAATCGCCGGCCCCACCGGCGCATTCGTGCCTGTCCTGTTTTCCATCGTCGCCCAGTTCGGTTACGGCGGGCTTGCCCTCGCCGCCATGATGGCCGGGGTGATGTTGATCCTGCTTGGTGTGCTCAAGATGGGACGGCTCCTGAAATTTTTCCCCTACCCGGTCATTGCCGGATTCACCAGCGGGATCGCCGTGATTATTTTTTGCGGCCAGCTCAACGAGTTCCTGGGCCTGGAGTTAAAGATGCCGGCGCACGTCCCGCAACAGCTTACCCTGCTC
>DASXIK010000239.1:0-3748 GCA_036498025.1 Chthoniobacterales bacterium | reverse complement strand
TTATCTACTTCGCGGTTTTTCGCTGATGCTTTCCCTGATCATCTTTACGCCGATCGTCTTCGCCCTCCTGATTCTTCTGGGGGCGCCGGCACGCAAGATGGCCCTGTTTTCATCGGTCTTTGTGCTCGGCCTGACCCTGCTGGCCTTTGTCTTCTTTCAGCCCACCACGGAGGATCCGTTCCAATACACCAGTTCGTTCGCCATCCTCCCGGACTGGAAACTGAATTTCACAGTCGGTCTCGACGGCTTGAGTCTGGTGATGGTTCTCCTCGCGGCCATCGTCACCGTTGCGGCCGTTTGGTTCACCGGCACGATCGAAAAATACGAGGGCGCGTTTTACGCCTGCCTTCTGCTCATCTCCGGAGGCGCCCTCGGGGCTTTCTCTTCCCTCGATTTATTCTTCTTCTACGCCTTTCACGAGCTCGCCCTCATCACGACATTTCTGCTCATCGGCATCTGGGGCAGCGGTAACCGCGGCGCCGCCGCCTGGAAAATCACCATCTACCTTTCCATCGGCAGCTTCATTCTTCTGCTTGGCCTGCTTCTGCTTTACCAAAGTGTGCCCGCGGCCGTGCGCAGTTTTGACATGCGCGAGTTGCGAGCGCATGCCGCCGCCATTCCGCCGGACGCGCAGAAGAACATCTACCTGCTTCTGCTCCTTGGGTTCGGCATTCTCGTCTCTCTTTTTCCCTTTCATAGCTGGGCGCCTGAAGCCTACGCCTCAGCGCCGGCGCCGGCTGCCATGCTTCATGCCGGCGTTCTCAAGAAATTCGGCCTCTATGGATTGCTTCGCCTCGCCATCCCGCTCGTTCCCATCGGCGCGCGTCACTGGACCTGGTTGCTCCTGATTCTTCTTCTCGGCAATATCATTTACATCGGGTTCGTCACCCTTGCGCAGAAGAAGCTCGATTGGATGCTGGGATACTCGAGTGTCATGCACATGGGTTACATTTTCCTCGGATTCGCCAGTTCCAATGTCCTCGGCCTAACGGGTGCCGCCGTTTTGATGTTTGCCCACGGCATTTCCATTGCCCTGCTCTTCGCTCTGGCCGGTGAAGTGCGCCAGCGCACCGGCACACTCGACTTCGCGGACCTGGGCGGCCTGGGGAAAGCCATGCCCTATGCCGGGCTCGCCTTCGGGTTCGGCGCGTTCGCCGCCATCGGCCTTCCTGGCCTGGCCAATTTCGCCGGTGAGATCATGGTCTTCTTCGGCGCGTTCGCTACAAACTGGGAGATGAAGCGTTTCCACATTTTTCAGGTCGCCACAGTGCTCGCTCTGTGGGGTGTGGTCATGTCCTCCGTTTATATGCTGCGCGCTTATCGCCGCGTTTTCATGGGCACAGTGGCGGAGCGTTGCCAGGGAGCGAGCGATTTGCGTGGGAGCTTGCGCGTTCCGGTCACGTTGCTCATCGCCGCGACCGTCTGGATCGGGTTTTATCCGCAGGCGCTGGTGGAATGTGTCGCGCCCACTTTTCGCACGTACTTCAATCCTCCTGCGTCGAAATGATTTCTGCTCCCAGCCTCGAAATTGCAGTGCTCGTCACCGGAATCCTCGTGTTGATGATCGAGGCATTCTCTGATCGCATCGACAAACGGGATCTCGCTTTTGCCGCCATCGCGGCGCTCACTGCCGTTCTCGTCGGGACTTTCTTTCTCACTCCTTTCGAGCTGAATCCGCAGGCCACCGGATTTTGGCAATTCTACACCGCGGATCCGCTCGCCATCTTCTTCAAACGCATTTCTCTGCTCACCACCATCGTGGTGCTGGTAATGATGATCGATTACGCGCCGGTGGTGCGCCGCTTTATGCCTGCCGGGCAGCCGGCGCTGGGCGAGTTCTTTGCTCTGCCCATCTTCACCTGTGCCGGTCTCATGTACATGGCCTCCGCCATCGATTTCATCATGATCTTCGTCTCGCTGGAGCTGGTCACGATTTCGTTTTATGTCCTCGTCAGTTTTACGCGACGCAATCCGATCACGCTCGAAGCCGGCGTGAAGTACCTGGTGCTCAGCGCGCTTTCCACCGGATTCTTGCTCTACGGAATCACCTGGATTTTTGGCGCGACGGGCCAAACGAATCTCCAGAAAATCACTTTGGTTCTGAGCGGCGCGGCCGTTGAACAGGGAGCCGCCCTCTTCGGCGTCGTGCTCGTGCTCGTCGGACTCGGCTTCAAGATTGCCGCTGTCCCCTTCCAAATCTGGGTGCCGGATGTTTACCAAGGCGCGCCCACGCCCGTGACCGCCTTTCTCTCGGTCGGCTCGAAGGCCGCCGGGTTCGTTATCCTCCTGCGCGTATTGCAACCGTTCATGATGCTCCCCAGGGTGGGCGGACTGCTTGTGGCCATGGCGCTGCTCACCTTGCTTTACGGAAATCTGGCGGCGCTGCCGCAGAGCAACCTGAAACGGCTGCTGGCTTACTCCAGTATCGCGCACGCGGGTTACCTGCTCATCGGCGTCGCCTGTGTCGACGGCCGCGCGGTCGCCTTTTATCTCTTCGGCTATCTCCTCATGACGTTGCTCAGCTTCGCCGTGCTCATCATCGTGTCGCAGCAGACCGGCGAGCAGATCGAGGACTTTAATGGATTGAGCCAGCGTTCGCCCTTCCTTGCCTTCGCCATGCTCATCGCCATGGCCTCACTCGCCGGTGTCCCCTTGACCGTCGGTTTCTTCGGCAAATTCCTGATCTTCATGGCCGCGATTGCACATCACCAGACTGCGCTCGCGGTGGTCGGCGTTTTCACCGTCGCCTGCGGTTTTTATTATTACTTCAGGGTCGTGCGCGCCATGTACTGGCAGCCGGCCCCTGTAACCGACTCGATCCCCATCAGCGGTTTGTCCAGACTAACGATGACTGCACTGATGGCCGCAATCATCTGGCTGGGAGTCTATCCGCAGCCGATCCTGAAAGCGCTCGAAAAACCGCACGAAGTCGCGACTCAAAGGTAGGGACGCCGCGCTGCGGCGTCCACTCCGCGCGCTGAATAGGGAACAAGAATTTTCTAACCACGGATTACACGGATTTCACGGATGGGGGGCGGAGCTTTTGAATTCTTATCCGTGAAATCTGTGTAATCCGTGGTTAAAACTTCCCTCTTCCGTCTAGTCGCTCAGCTCCACATTCCAGTAAGCCAGATCGACAAAGTGTCTCCAGCTCTCATGCTGCGGCGATGAGAAAGTCACATGCAGGAACGGCCGCCACTTCGGCCGTTTTGGTCTCCGCACCAGCATCATATGCGCTTCCTGCGGCAATCGGTTCCCCTTTTTCGTGTTACACGGGATGCACGAGCAAACCACATTTTCCCACGTAGTCAGGCCGCCGCGATCGCGCGGGATCACGTGATCAAGATTGAGATCGGCGCGTTCGAACACACTCCCGCAATATTGACAGGTGTTCTTGTCCCGCTCGAAAACGTTGTGCCGGGTAAACTTCACTTCCTTTTTGGGCAACCGGTCGAAGAAGAGCAGCACGATCACCCGCGGCACCCGAATCTTCCAGGAGATGGTCGTGACCAGCTCGTGGTCTGGCGCGTTGACGGAAAAATCCCGCCAGCTGTCAAAATCGTGGGTCAGAAAATTATTCGCTTCGTCCGAGGAAACGACGTGCGCGTGGCCGGCGTAAACTAGCGAGAAAGCGCGACGCGCCGAGCAGATATTGACCGCCTGCCACAGGCGGTTCAAAACCAGTACCTGACTATTGAGCTGCGAGTGCAAATCGATCCCTACGTTACGAATATGTTACAAAGTCACC
>DASXIK010000238.1:0-4934 GCA_036498025.1 Chthoniobacterales bacterium | reverse complement strand
GAGCGGCGGGTTTGGCGGTCGCGGACGAAGCTTGGTTTTGCTTCTGGCGGAGAAAGGCAAAGCCCAGACCGGCGACGACCAGGAAAATGAGGAACCCACGCATTCCTTCGTTTTGGAGCAGTTGCCGAGCCATTGCTGCGAACGAACGACGATGGTAACTGTCTCTATGAAGGTGACTAGAACCGTTGGCCTCGCTGCGTGGCTGCTTATGGCAGGCCTGGCGAACAACGGGCGAGCCCAGGTTTACCAGGGTCATCAGCTCGTTAAAGCGGAGCTGGTGGCGGACACGTCCGCCATCGTCCCGGGCAAAGGCTTCACTGCCGGTCTCTTGCTGCGGATCGCGCCCGGCTGGCATACCTACTGGAAATTTTCCGGCGATGCCGGGCTGCCCATCGAGTTGAAATGGAAATTGCCGCCCGGCTGGCAGGCGGGTCCGATGCAATGGCCCATTCCGTTGAAGTTCGACGAACCGGGCGACATCAAGACCTACGGGTATCACGACGAAGTTATGGTCCTGCAGGAGATCACGCCGCCGGCTTCGCTCAATCCGGGAAAAGTGGTACTCGAGGCCGACGCGAACTGGTTGGTTTGCGAAAAGATTTGCATTCCCGGTAGTGCGGCTGTGGAGATGGAGTTGCCGGTGAGCCCTCAAAGCAATCCGGCTAACGAGCGGCTGTTCGATCGTTATCGCCGGCTTCTGCCCAATGCCTTGCCCGCAGGCGGACAGGTCGTGCTGACCTGGAGCCGGGCTGGCTCGAACCTGCACCTCAAAGTTCATGGAGAAAGTTTTGCCCGGCATCGGCAGGTCGATTTTTATCCGTTGCCCGATGATAAGATCGTCGTCGGCCATCCCTCTGTGGAATCACGCACCGGGGATGAAGTGAATTTTCTCATTCCCCTCGAGTCGGGCGATGCTGGCGTGGTCTCGTTGCCGGGTCTGCTGATTTTCGGCGAACAAGCGGACGGGAGTGACCGCGCTGCCTGGACGCTGGCACAGACTGCCGCGGCCGCCTCGGCGCCCGCCGGGACGCCATTGACGCCGGCGCCCGCTCGCGGGCTTCTCACCTATTTGATCTTTGGCTTCATCGGCGGCTTCATCCTGAACCTGATGCCCTGTGTGTTGCCGGTGATCTCGCTCAAGATTTTTGGATTCATTCAGCAAGCCGGTCAAAGCCGGCAAAAAATCTTCCGCAGCGGGCTGGCTTTTGCCGCGGGGATTTTTGCCTGGTTCATTGGGCTGGCCCTGCTCCTGATTCTCCTGAAAACGGCAGGTCATCAGATCACCTGGGCGTTTCAATTCACCAATGCCTACTTCGTTCTCTTTATGAGCGCGGTGGTGCTTGTTTTCGCCCTGAACCTTTTCGGCGTCTTCGAGATTTCTCTGCCGCAAGGCGCGGTTCGCAACTTGTTAGGCCCATCGGCTGCGGAAGGCGATGCCGCTTCGTTTTTCCAGGGCGTGTTTGCCACCGTTCTGGCCACGCCCTGCACCGCCCCCTTTCTCGGAACGGCTCTTGGCTTTGCCTTCACCCAGTCGTCCGCCGTCATTTTCGCCATGTTCGTGGCCATCGCCGCCGGCATGAGCGCGCCCTATGTGCTGCTGTGTGCGCAGCCGGCCTGGCTCCGCTTTCTGCCCCGGCCCGGTCCCTGGATGGTGCAGGTGAAGCAGTTCATGGGATTTCTCCTCCTGGCCACTCTGCTCTTTTTGCTTTACGTGCTCGGCGCGCAACGCGGCCTCGACGCCGTCATCTGGGCATCGAGCTTTCTGCTCATGGTCAGTATCGCCTGCTGGATGAAAGGGGCGTTTCTGACGCCGGTGGCCTCGGACAGGGCGCGCGCGATTGCCTGGCTGGTGATGCTTCTCCTGCTCGGTTCCAGCGGTTATTATTTTATCGGAGAAAAATTTTCTGCCTCCCAGCTTGCCGCAGGTACCCAATCCACGGGCGATTGGCAGTCTTTCACGCCCGCCAGGCTCCGGAGCGAATTGAGCCAGGGCCACACCGTTTTTGTGGATTTTACCGCCGCCTGGTGCATCACTTGCAAATTCAATGAGGCCAGCGTGCTGGAGGCGGCGACGGTGCGGGAGGCCTTCCAACGCCATGCTGTCACCAAGCTCAAGGCTGATTGGACGAACGGCGATCCGGAAATTACCAAATTATTGCAACATTTTGGCCGGCCGGGTGTCCCATTGTATGTGCTTTACCCCGGCAACCAGGATGAACCGATTGTTTTTCCCGAGTTGCTGACCAAGGGTATCATTCTCGACAAACTGGAAACGCTTTCTCCCGCCGTCGCTTCTCAATAATTTATGAAAACAAAGACCGTAACCGCCATCCTCACCTCTCTTCTCGCGACCACCCTCCTGGCCATTGATTCACCGCCGGTCGGGAGCGCCGCGCCCGATTTTTCGCTGACCGACGCGAAGGGCCAGACGCATTCCCTTTTGCAATACAAGGGCAAATACGTCGTGCTCGAGTGGTTCAATCCGGAATGCCCGTTCGTGAAAAAGCATTATGGCAGCGACAATATGCAGAAGTTGCAGCAGGAATATACGGGCAAAGGCGTGGTCTGGCTGACCATTGACTCTTCGGCGCCGGGCAAGGAAGGGAATCTCAGCGGCGATCAGGCAGAAAAAGTCATGACGGGCTGGAAGACGCATCAGACCGCGCTGCTGCTCGATCCGGAAGGCAAGGCTGGCCGCGCCTATGGCGCCAAGAACACGCCGCACATGTTCATTATCAATCCCGAAGGCAAAGTGGTTTACGAGGGCGCGATCGACAGCAAGCGCTCACCCAATCCGGCGGACATTCCGAGCTCGACCAATTACGTGAAAGTGGCGCTGGACGAATCGTTGTCTGGCAAGCCGGTCACGACTGCCAACACCCAGCCCTACGGCTGCTCGGTGAAATACAAATAACTGCCTAACGAAAAATCTCTCGCGCTTGCTAGCGCCGGCTGCGCCGGCCGGAAATTCCGGAAGCCAGGCGCAGCAAGGCCAGGGGCATCAGGCGCACGATGGCCATCCCGATCTTCATAACCAGGCCGGGGATCACCAGCGGGCGATCATGTTCGATGGCCTCCAGGCCGATGCGCGCGACTTCGGGGGCGGATACGTAAATCATTTCGGCGCCGGGCGGATGCGGAGGCGGCGTCGCCCTTTGGGCCACCTGGGTGAACTCAGTGTGCACAGGTCCCGGGCAGAGCGCGCAGACGCTGATACCAGTGCCGCGCAGTTCCGCCCTAAGGCCCTCGGAAAAACTGGTGACGTAAGCCTTGGTCGCAGCATAGACGGAAAATTCGGGGATGGGCAAAAATCCCGCCGACGAACTCACATTCAAAATTCCGCCGCGCCGATGACTCAGCATGTTTGGCAGCAGCCCGCGGGTGAGCAACGTGAGGGCGGAGATGTTGACGAGCAGCATTCTTTCCACTCGTTCCGGTTCGCTCGTGGCGAACGCTCCCATGTCGCCCAGGCCCGCGTTATTGATGAGCAGGTCGATCTCAATTTTTGACTGCGCAAGCCAATCAACCAGCCGGTTCGCTTGTCCCGGTTCGGCCAAATCGACCACCTGAATGTGCACGATCAAATTCGGGTTCTGCTTCACGAGTTCGTCGCGCAGTTCCTCCAATCTTTCAAGCCGGCGCGCCACTAGCACCAGCGCGCGAGCGCGCCTAACCAGCACGCGGGCGAACTCCCGGCCAATGCCGGCAGATGCTCCGGTGATCAATGCGCTGCAGCCGTCGAGTTTCATGGATTTCTGTTGAGGCTGCCGTCTCTTTCATCCCTGGGGACGGGCAGGACGGCGGCGACCGGCTCCTGCATCCGGCTTGAGGCTGGCCAGTTCCCGTGGCGTGAGAGGGCGCCAATGACCTCTGGGCAAATCCCCCAGGTGCAGATTTCCCAGGCGGATGCGCACCAGGTGTTTCACTTTGTAGCCCACCGCTTCAAACATGCGGCGGATCTGCCGGTTCAAACCTTGACGCAGAACCACGCGGAGCCGCGTGGGACCAAGATCACGCAGACTGGCCAGCTTGGCCCGTTCTCCATCGAGGATGATCCCTTGCAACAGCTTGATCTTGAGCTGCGGATCCCACGCGCGGTCGAGAGTGACCTCGTATTCCTTTTCCACTTTGTAACGCGGATGCGTGAGCTTTTGCGCAAGGTCGCCGTCGTTAGTCAGCAACAGGAGCCCTTCCGTCGGCGCATCCAGCCGGCCGATGTTGAAGAGATGAGAGAATTTCGCGGGCAGGAGATCAAAAATGGTGTCGCGCGCGTGCGGATCCCGGCGCGTGGAAACAAAACCGGCCGGCTTGTGCAGAATGATGGTGCGCGGAAGCTCGATGCGGACCAGGCGGCCACTGACCTTGACGTGATCGGTCTCGCCCGGTTGGGCGCTGAAATTGGTGCAGATCTGGCCGTTGATGGTGACCTGGCCGGTCTCGATCAATTCATCGCAACGCCGCCGCGAACCCAAGCCGGCGGCCGCGAGATAACGGTTCAAACGCATTGGGTTGGAGCGTTGAAGCGAACGCTTCAACGCATCTCGCTTCAACGCGCTAAACGTCCGGCTTGGTTTTCGGGAGACCGAGAACCTTGCTGCCGTCCTTCCAGACGCCGCGCTTTTTCAGAAGCTCGACGCGCTCAAAACGCTTCAGAACGTTACGCTTGGCGGCAATGGTGCTCGCTCCCTTTAGACTGCGATGTTGCGACATAAGATGATCCTCGTCCGAAAATGAGCCCGCACGTTACCCCGTTCGCCCCCTTTTACAACTACGACCTGCCAACTGACAAGGGTTGGGCCGCCGCGCTGCGGCGGCCACTCCGCGCGCGGACCACTCGGTCACACCGCGACGCTGAGGCGGCCTCGCACAATTGCGGAGCGGAGGCCGCGGCACGGCATTCTTACCAGCTTTCTCAGAGCTCATTGCTAAGCACG
>DASXIK010000237.1:0-5478 GCA_036498025.1 Chthoniobacterales bacterium | reverse complement strand
GTTGCGAACCAACCAGATCACAAGCCAGCTGCTTGCGCCACTCACAAAATGCGAAGGGCGCCTTCGTTTCCGAAAGCGCCCTTCATTTTGATGGCGATAAGCCGAATTCTGTCAGCCTGATTGCTCAGACCGGACGATCATTTATCTCACTCAGATTTCTCCGAATGCCCGTTACCGTTACGGCGGTCATACACCGCCGCGACAGCTGACGTGGTGCGACGATACCCGAGGATCAAAACGGACCGGCGGCCCTTCCTCTGTTTTGTCTTGCACCGCATGGGGTTTTTCCTGCCTCGCGAATTACTTCGCGAGCGGTTAGCTCTTACCTCGCCATTTCACCCTTACCTGCACCTTGTTGCCAAAGAACCGGCGGTGTCTTTTCTGTGACACTTTCCGTCACCGCGATCTTGCGACCGCGGCGCCCGCGCATTTTACGCGGCATGCTGCCGTATGGTGTTCGGACTTTCCTCTAACGAGCCTGGGCGGCTCATCAGCGATCGTCTGCCATCGATCGTATTCTAGCACATTTCGGTCTCGCGGCCACGCGCGACGAACATCAACGGGACGATCCGCCGATTTCAACAAGGGCGAGACGGGTCCCATCCTCCGACAAGCGAAGGTGCAACGGCCATGATCTCGTATTGTCGACCTGATAGGAGCATTTCAAATCACGGGTCTCGGCGTCGAAGCTCTGAATGTAGGTCGTCGGATATTTTTTGTCGCGTTTGCCGCCGAGCTCGTTAATCCGGGAGACCTCCCCCGTCGTCAGCCCGTTCCTCTCCACGTAGTAGGAGATCGGGAACGGACCGAGATCATTCGGAAAAACCAGGGCGAGACTCTTCCACTTCTCCTGACTCGTCGGGTTGCGAACAAAAAGACAGGCCGACGGAAGATCGATCACTACGACCAGCGGCCCGGCAAAATAAACCTGTGGCTCGACACCGTCCGATACGTCTCCAAACCATTCGACCTCAGCGGATCCCGGAGGACGATAGCCGGCGCGCTGCGAAGTCCCGTGTTCGCTCCGTCCGCGAACCGCCCCGTCGATGATCAAACTGCCCTGATTCGCCAGGTGCATTTCCCGGTGAATTGTCAGGAACGGCGCCGTTTCGGCCGTTCCCATCGACGCGGCGATGAACAGGAAGACGATGGCCAGAACAGGCAGCACCACCACAATCGCGACGACGGCAATGCCAATCTTAATTCCACGATGCATTTGCCCCCTTGGAAGCGCAAACCTTATGCCACCGAAAGAGATGTCATTCGTTAGTTGGCCACGCCGTGGGAGCCGCTTCACACAGAGGCCGGCACCGGTGCGAATTCATTCGCCTGTTGCCGGGCGTTCAGCTCAAGCGAACGCAGGAATCGGATACACTCCCGCCGCGCTTCCTGGAAGAACTCGCGCCGATTGGAGCCGGCAGCGCCCAAACCGGCGCGGTGATCGATCCAGGCAACTTCGGCGGCGACCGTAAATAGGATCTGAAATTGAGCGCGCCAGGCCGCCCCCTCCAGCGGCAGAAGCCGTGATTGAAAATCGCCCAGCCAATCGGCGTGAAAATCGATGTGCCGCGCCTCGTCCGCGACGAGCAAAGCGCAGGTTTCGTCCAGGACCGGGTCGGGCGTGCGCGCTCGGAGCAGGCGGTAGTAGGCAGTCCCGACCAGTTCAGCGATCACGAGAAGTTGAATTTCAAATTTGAACCCGAGGGCGTGGCGGACCAAACGGAAAAGAGAGTGCGTCCAATGGCGCTGAATCGTGTGGCCGCCGAACCGGAGGACGAGCCGTTCAAGCAAGCGGGCGTGTTCCCGTTCCTCCGCGACGAAGAGCTCGAGGGCCCGGTGATAGGCCAGGTCGTGCGGAATCTGCACGCGTGCCTCTGCGATCAAAAACCGGCCCTCTCCGGTTTCCCCCAGCTGAAAATGAGACAGTGAATGCGCCAGGATGCGCTGTTTTCCGGATTCGAGCGAACTGGGCAAATTCCATTTCGGTTCGGGGCGGTTTTGTTTGTTCTCCTGATAGTAGGTCAGCCAGTCTTGCGAATTCATCGTCATGATTCCTCGGATGTAGTTTGTTTAAGTTGAGCGTCGGAAATTTCCTGAAGACGCCGGGCCACCGCCGCGACGGTTTCGGGCAGCGTAGAGGTGCCACCGGTTAGGCCGGCGATTTTCACATCGCAAAAATCAGTTGCCTGCAGTTCTTCCGGGCGCTCGATGTGCAGGGCGCGGCGACCCGCTGCCCGGCACGCCAGGACGAGCTGCCGTGTGTTGTTGCTGGTCCGGCCGCCGACCACGACAATGGTGTCGGCCTGCTCAATCAGCCTTTGTAAGGCGCCCTGCCGGTCTTTCGTCGGCTTGCACACCGTATCGATGAAGAGCACTTCCGCGCCCGGATTGAGTCTTTCAATTTCCCGGACCAAAGCGCGCGCGTGTTCGATCGGTTGAGTCGTTTGCGAGATGACGCCGTACCGCCGGCGGGATGGCAACTGCGCGACATCCGCCAGAACATCCAGCACAACCGCCTCCGGAAAGTCTTCGGTCAGACCTCGCACTTCCACATGTCCGGGTTGCCCGATGACTACCGGAAAATAGCCGGCGGCGACGAGATCTTGCAGCTGACGGTGGGCATGATGAACGAGTGGGCAGGTTCCATCGAAGACCGTGAAGCCGGCGGCCTTCCAAATTTTTCGTCTCGCCGCAGAGGCGCCGTGCGCGGTGATCATCACGCTCTCCGAACCCGCCGTTACCTGGTCGAGCGAACCTTCCACCGCCCCAGTGGCCTGCAGCCGTTCGCGCACGATCGGGTTATGGACGAGTTCCCCGAGTATGGTGAGGGGCGCCTGGCGGGCCAGTTTTTCCGCCTGGGCGATGGCATCGCGCACTCCGAAGCACATTCCGAAATGTTCTGCGACGATGATTTTCATCTGGTTGGGCTCTGCCCCATCCTCACCCGCCGCACCTCTAAGCCGGTGCGGATTTTTGCTGAACGTTTTGATATATTCATTTACTTTGTGTCACAAAGTAAATACGCAAAAAAATCTCATTTCTTTCCGGCTTTCACAATCTGTTCCAAAATGTGCAGGTAATCGCGGAAGGCCGCCCGCCCTTTGGCGGTCAGCGAATAACTCGTCTGCGGACGGCCACGCACCTCCTTGGTCGTCGCCACCAGCCCCAGCTTGTGCAGGGTGCGCAAATGCGTGATCAGGTTGCCGTCGCTCATCCTCAGCTCCGCTTTCAAGTCCTGGAACGACCAACTCATCCGCGTGGCCAGCAGAGTCATGATGGAGAGCCTCCCTTTTTCGTGGATCGATCGGTCGAGCTTGTCGAAATCGAGCATTGTTCATTCGCTGGTCATGGGCGCCCCCACCTCTGCGCTGCGGCGCGGCCAGGTGGCCACCGCGTAAATGAGATGATAAAGCCCAAAGGTCACGCCCATTACCGTGTTGGGCACGTCGTCCGTCAGATTGTCGATCGCGGTCATGAGGACGGGAATGCTCAGGCTGGAGAGGAGAAACGCCCACCCCAGGACGGCCAGCGAACGCGGCGCGAACATCGCGGTGGAGAGCAGACCCAGCCCGTAGAAGGCCACCCATACCACCACCAATTCCAGTTCGCGCGCGCCGAGATAACCGGTCTGAAAAAACCAGAGGGTGAAAGCCGCTGGAATGAGGAGATTGGGCGCAATCGCCCGCAAGGCCAGCCTCATTCCTGCGGAAACGAAGGGGCGTCCGGTGGCCTGGGCCTCGCGCCAGACGAAGAAGGCGTTGGCCAGCGCGGCCACGATCAAAACCAGAATCCAAATGAGGGCGAATTCGCGGGGACGCACGGTCCGGCCGATCACCAGTCTGACCTCGTTGTTGTAATAAACCGCCCCGGCTGCCAGAGTGGACAAGATACCCGCCACCAGGGCGCTGGGCGCGGAAATCGCGCGATAAATCGTGGCCCGCTCCATCAATGTCCGGATGATCCGCAGGTTTTCTTCAGCCGATGTCCGCTCGGTCATAGTTTTACTTTGTAGCACAAAGCATGCGCCAGGCAAAGCTTTTGTTCGGCCAAAAAGAGAATCAAAAAGGAGCCGGCACGTTCATCAGAAAAATCGTGATCATGATGAGCGCGATGGCCAGCTTGCCGATGATCCCGGCCAGGTTGCCCAGAAAACTCCCCCAGCCGGCGCGTCCGGCCGCCACCATCCTTTTGCCGGCGATAAACTCCCCGGTGATGGCCCCGACCACCGGCCCCACAAAAAGACCAACGAGGCCAAAAAACAACCCCACGAGCGCGCCGACGAGCGCTCCAAAGGTTCCCCACCTGCTCGCCCCAAAATGCCGCGCGCCGATGTAGCTGCTGAGCAAATCAAGGGCGTATGACACGGCCGTGAGCAGTGCGAGAACGAGGAGGACGATCCAACCAACGCTCTTTTCTGCTCCCAGCATGACCCGATGAACGACCGCCGCCGCCAAAATAATCGTGGTCCCCGGAAACACCGGCAGCACCGTGCCGATCAAGCCGACCGCGAAAAGCACGATGACAATCAGCCACCAGAGAAGTTCCATGGACTAACCAGTCTAGCCTTCAGGCGTCGCATCTCCGAAATATTTTTGACCCCTTGCCGCCAAATTTTATAGTGCAACATCGCCGGACCTGAACGAACTACTTACTCTATGGCACTCAGCATTGGCACCAAGGCACCCGATTTCACGCTCGCAACCAAAACCGCGGAGGGACCCAAACAGATCAAGCTGAGCGATCAGTTCGGAAAGGCGAATACGCTGCTGCTCTTCTTCCCCATGGCTTTCACCGGCACCTGCACGACAGAAATGTGCGGCGTCAGCCTGGACCTCTCGGCCTACGGGAGCCTGAATGCGACCGTTTACGGAATCAGCGGCGACAATCCCTTTGCCCAGGAAGCCTGGGCCCAGAAGGAGAAAATCACCGTCACCCTCCTGAGCGATTACGAGCACAAAGTCGCCCAGGCCTATGGCGTGGCTTACGACTCTTTCCTGCCGCAGATGAACCTGGGCATGGGCGGAGTTCCCAAGCGCGCCGTCTTCATTATCGATCGCCAGGGCGTCATCCAGTATGCCGAGTGCAACGACGACGCGCGCGCGTTGCCGAATTTCGATAAAATAAAAACGAAACTGGCGGAGTTAAAATGAGCGATAGTGGGAGAGGTTCTTCGACTCCGCTGCGCTCCGCTCAGAATGACAGGGATAAATGATGAACGACGAGTTTAAGACACTGCAAAAGTTCGACGCCGGCAACGGCCGCGAAGGATTTTTTCATTCCCTGCCCGCCTTGGAAAAGCAGGGTGTCGGCAAGATTTCGCGGATCCCCATTAGCATCCGCATCGTGCTTGAATCGGTCGTGCGAAATTGTGACGGCAAGAAAGTCCGTCGCAAAGATATCGAGACGCTGGCCAATTGGAACGCGAAGAAGCCGGCCAACGAAGAGATCCCGTTCGTGGTGGCCCGCATTGTCCTGCAG
>DASXIK010000236.1:0-5842 GCA_036498025.1 Chthoniobacterales bacterium | reverse complement strand
ACTTCATCATCGTCGCGTTTTGCATTTTCCTCGTCGTGAAAGCGCTCAACAGCATGAAGAAGCCAAAGTCAGCCGCTCCGACGGCCAAGGATTGCCCCTTCTGCACGATGACCATCCCGATCAAGGCCAGGCGCTGCCCGCAGTGCACCAGCGAGCTGGCTGGCTAGTCTTGACCGGAAGTTGGGGCAGGCCGTGCGCTCCCCAGAGAAAGCCATGCACGCCTAACCGGCATCGACCTTGCTCCTGTAACCCAGTTAACGAGGTAAAATACTTCTTGCCAGCTTTCTCCGAGATGTTTATGCAGGGCGCGGTGACTTCTAAATGACCAAATACTTTCAACTTGCCGTTTTTTTTGGCGCGGGATGTTTTTTGGCGAGCTGTGCGGAACAACCTAAACACGCCGCGGCGCCGGCTCATCGCATGGCGAAGGTCCGCACCACGGCCTACACGAAAAGTGAAAAGGGCGGTCCGCGCAATGCCGTCGGGAGGTACCTTTCCGGCCGCAATGTCATGAGCGCGGCGTCGGACTGGTCTCGTTTCCCATTGGGCACACGCTTCCGCATTGTTGATACCAATGAGGAATTCGTCATCGACGATTACGGCTTCGCCTTGATTGGAACGAACACCATTGATCTCTACAAGCCGAGCCGGCTAGAGATGAAACGCTGGGGTGTGCGCAAGGTTGATATCGACATCCTGCAGTGGGGTTCGGAAGAGCAAAGTCTCAAGGTGCTGGGCCCGCGCGCCAAGCATCAGCATGTCCAACGAATGATCGCGGCCCTGCAGAAGAAGAGCGCGGGCGCCACCCACCCACAGAGCTCAGCGAAAGGCGCCACGAAAACGGCTGCGGTCACGGTCGATTGATTAATCGCGCGGCCCGACGACGTTTCCGCGCATGAAAATTCTGGTCGTCGGCGGGGCCGGCTATATTGGCAGTGTTTGCGCTGAGCTTCTGCTCGACGAAGGGCACGAGGTCGGAATTTTCGATAACTTAAGCGAAGGCCATCGGCGCGCCCTGGACGCTCGCGCTCGTTTCTGGGAAGGCGATCTGGCCGACCGCGACCTGGTCGAGAATATCCTCTCGGAGTTTCGGCCCGATGCGGTCATGCATTTTGCCGCCAACGCGCTGGTGGGAGAATCGATGCAGAATCCCTCCAAGTACTTTCGGAACAACGTGGCTAACGGGTTGAACCTGCTCGACGCCATGGTTTCCGCCGGCATCCGACGCCTGGTCTTTTCCTCGACCTGCGCCATCTTCGGACCGCCCGCGCGCGTGCCCATTGATGAGGAAACGCCGAAACAGCCGATCAATCCGTATGGCGAATCCAAACTGGCCTTCGAGAAGGTGCTGCGTTGGTACGGTGAGATCCACGGATTGAAGTTTGTTTCTCTGCGCTATTTCAACGCCGCCGGTGCCTCCGCCCGTTTTGGCGAGGATCACCGCACGGAGACGCATCTGATTCCCAATGTTTTGAAGGTGGCGCTGGGCGAGAAGCCGCACGTGGAAATTTACGGGACGGATTACGAAACGCCCGATGGGACCTGTATTCGCGATTACATTCACATCCTGGATTTGGCACGGGCCCATTTTCTCGCGCTCTCATCGTCCGAGTCTGCGTTTTACAATCTCGGAACGGGCGGCGGTTCGAGCGTGCGCCAGGTCATCGGCGCGGCTGCCGAGGTGACCGGCAAAAAAATCCCCGTCGTAGAAAAGCCGCGGCGCCCGGGCGATCCTCCGCGCCTCATCGCTTCTTCCGAAAAGATTCGGAAAGAACTCGGCTGGACGCCGCAGTTTCAATCGTTGCCCGCCATTATCGAGAGCGCCTGGAAATGGCACCTGAAATTTCCGCGCGGCTACGAGGATTGAGGACGGTGGCATGCTATCCAAGACGGCGGCAGCCACCTACGCGAAGGCTACGGCGGCCGAGGAGCGCCGTGGCTACAGCGCTGTAGCCGTCCCGCTCTGCTTGCCGCGCCGAAGCCCCGCGAAGGCGGACCGAGGCGTGAATTTTTCTCCGAGCCGCATGTGTTTTCATATTTGTTCTTTGCTTCAGTTAAACGGATGATCCCGGTCGTGTTCCTGATTGCAGAAAACTTTTTCTGAAGAGCCATGCAACCTTTGCCCGGATTTCGTGATTTCCTGCCGGCCGACTGCGCCGCGCGGAATTACACGTTTGCCAAATGGCGTGAGATGGCGCGGGGGTATGGCTTCGTCGAATGGGATGGGCCGATTCTTGAGCCGACGGAGCTTTACGAGAAAAAAAGCGGCCCGGAAATTGTCGATCAGCTTTTTCATTTCGTGGACAAAGGCGAGCGCGCCGTGGCCATGCGCCCGGAACTCACGCCCACCCTGGCCCGTGTGGTCGCCGCGCATGAGCGCGGTTTCAAAAAACCGCTCAAGTGGTTTTCCATCGGCCAGTTTTTTCGCTACGAAAAACAACAGCGCGGCCGGCTGCGCGAACATTTCCAGCTGAATTGCGACATCATCGGCGAAGCGGGCCTGGAGGCAGATGTGGAATTGCTGGCGCTTTGTGTCGATATCCTGCGCAGCTTCGGGTTTACCGAGAAAGATCTGGTGGTGCGCATCAGCGATCGCGAATTTTGGACGGATTTCCTCAGGGAAAATAAGGTTCCGCCCGAGCAGTGGCCGCAGATTCTCCAGGTCATCGACAAATCGGAGCGGGAGCCGCGCGAAAAAACCGCGGTCAAACTCGGAGCATTGGCGGAGCCGATCTTCGGGATTTTCGATGGCGGCGGTAAAAGCGCGAAACTGGAGGAGGTGGTGAATGGCCTGCGCCTCCGGGGTCTTGACCGCTTTGTTGAGATCGACGTGCAGATTGTGCGCGGTCTGGCCTATTACACCGGGATCGTTTTCGAAGTGTTTGATCGGGCCGGGAAGCTTCGCGCCATTGCCGGCGGAGGGCGCTACGACACGTTGATTCATCAACTGAGTGACGCGGCGGTCTCGCTGCCGGCCCTCGGTTTTGCCATGGGCGACGTGGTCCTGGGAGAGTTGATCGGGGAAATCCCCGAGGCCAGGAGCAGAATGGAGTTATCGTTAGGCAGGGAGGGCGCGCTCGATGTTTACGTGGTCGTGGCCAAGGAAGAGCGACGCCCGGACGCCCTCGAGCAGGTGCAAAGATTGCGGGAGCACAAACTGCGGGTCGATTACCCGTTGGCCCCGGCCAAGGTGGGAAAACAATTTCAGGCAGCTGAGCAAATGGGCGCGCGGCTGGCTGTGCTCATCGGGGACGAGTGGCCAAACATTGCGGTCAAGGATCTGCGCACGGGTGAACAACAGCTGGTCGAGAAAGATCAACTGCTTGAGCGGATTGCGTCGGTATTAAAATAGCGCGGGGCTCTGTAGGGGAGGCTGCTAGCCTTCCATGGGAAGCGCCTTAATATTGGGCACGACCAGCCTTCGCCAAGGCTTCGGCTCGGCAGGCAGCGCGTGTCCCTCCAACTGAAGGGCGGCCATTCCTGCCTGCCACCCCCGCCGCTACCTAATCGCTTGCGCGATTGATCACTTCGCACAGAGTGAGGGCGCATGTATCGCACACACGACTGCAATTCTCTGCGCAAGACCCACATTGGCCAGCAGGTTACCCTGGCCGGGTGGGTGCACGTGTCGCGCGATCATGGGGGGGTCATTTTCATTGATCTGCGCGATCGCGAGGGATTGACCCAGGTGGTGTTTCGACCGGAAGAGAACCCAGAGGCGGCCAGGCAGTCTCACACTCTTCGCAGCGAAGATGTCGTCCAGGTGAAGGGACGAGTGGCAGCTCGTTTGCCCGGCACGATCAATCCGAAGCTGACCACGGGCGCGGTGGAAGTGGTGGCAGCGGAATTGCGCATCCTGAATCGATCGGATGATCTTCCTTTCCCGCTGGATGCGGAGATGCATCACGAGGATCTGCGCCTGGCCTATCGCTATTTTGACCTGCGCCGTCCGCAGCTGGCGCGCAATCTTCGGTTGCGCCACCAAGTGACTAAGGCGACTCGCGATTACCTCGACGCGCAAGGTTACATCGAGGTGGAGACGCCGATTCTTTCCAAGAGCACGCCGGAAGGCGCGCGAGATTTCCTCGTGCCTAGCCGGCTCACACCCGGAAAGTTTTATGCGCTGCCGCAGGCCCCGCAGCAATACAAGCAGCTGCTCATGGTCGGCGGGGTGGAGAAATACTTCCAGATCGCGAAATGTTTTCGGGACGAAGATTTACGGGCGGACCGCCAGCCCGAGTTTACCCAGATCGATATCGAGGCGTCGTTCGTCGAGCCGGAGGATATCTTTGGCCTAACGGAAGGTTTGCTCGCCGGCGTCTTCAAGGCGGCCCGCGGCATCGACGTAAAGCGGCCGTTCGATCGCCTGACGTATAGGGAAGCGATCAGTCGTTACGGCAGCGACAAACCAGATCGTCGTTTTGGCCTGGAGCTGATCGATTTCAGCGAAGAATTTCGGGCTAGCAGTTTTAAGGTTTTCCGCGGCGCGCTGGACTCCGGCGGCGTGGTCAAGGCGATTAACGCCAAGGGCTTCGCTGGCCTAACCATCGGCCAAACCGACGACCTGACGGAGCGGGCCAAGCTTTTCGGCGCGAAGGGTCTTGCTTTCATCAAGGTGGAAGGCGGCGAGTGGAAATCCCCCATTGTGAAATTTTTCTCGGAGTCTGAGAGGGCGGCCCTGCAGGCGAAGCTCAAGGTCGAGGAAGGCGACTTGATTTTATTTGCGGCCGACCGGTGGGAAGTCGCCTGCGAGGTGCTGGGGCGATTGCGCCTGCGCGTGGCCGAGATTCAGCAGCTGACGGCTGGGTCGGACGAGCTGAATTTTCTCTGGGTAACGGATTTCCCGCTGCTCCAGCGGAACGAGGAGGAGAACAAGTGGAACGCGGTGCATCATCCCTTTACCCGGCCCAAGGCGGAGGACATTCCTTTATTGGACGAAAAGAAATACGGCGAGGTCCGGGCGGAAGCCTACGACGTGGTTTTGAATGGTGTAGAGATTGGCGGCGGCAGCATCCGTATTCACGAACCGGAGTTGCAGGCCAGGATGTTCGAGATCCTCGGCATCGGCTGGGAGGCGCAGCAGGCCGAGTTTGGCCACCTTCTGAAGGCGTTCCGGCTGGGCGCACCGCCACACGGAGGGATTGCTCTCGGCCTCGACCGACTCGTTATGCTGGTGTGCGGGGAAGAAAGCATTCGCGAAGTCATGGCCTTCCCCAAAAATAACCGCGGCATGGATCTGATGAGCCAATCACCGGCGGAAGTGGACCCGCGGCAGTTGCGGGATCTGGGAATTACACTCGCTAAGAAGGCCTAAGGGTTCGTTGACTTGGCGACGTGCTCTTTGGCGAAGGCGATCTGCTTCGCCGGGGTCGAGAAAAGGACAGCGATCGCCAGGGTGACGCCACAACCGACAAAAACGAACCAGGGCCACGAGATATTGGGCCACCATTCCGGCATGAACCATCCAAAGTTCCAGGATGCTCCCTCAAGTTTGCCGTGAAAGAGCTCCGCGAGGTTGAAAGCGGGGATGGATATCTTGCACAAAACCAAGACCGACACGATTCCAGCTGCCATGGCAATGACGTTGGTGCCATCCGCGCCACGCTTTCGCGTCAGCATGCCTAACAAGAATACTCCGACCAGCGCGCCGTAGGTATAACCGAGAATGCCGATCGCGATGGGGATAATAGTGAGTTTGGAATTATGCAGCACGGCGTTGGCAGCCACCGTGGCCACGAGGATCATCAGAATTCCGAAAATTGCGGTGGCAATACGCGCTGCCCGAACCGACTGACGATCGGACGCCATCGGATTGATGTAGGGCAAGTAAAAGTCCTTCGTG
>DASXIK010000235.1:0-4043 GCA_036498025.1 Chthoniobacterales bacterium | reverse complement strand
TTGCACCCAAGGTGCGCCCAGGTCCCGCTTGCTGAATATCTCAGTGCCCCAAAAATCGCGGTTCCGATACATTTCGGCCAGCGCGTTCCAGAACGGCCCTAGCTTGCGGCTCCATTCCTCGGCCATCTTCTTTGGGTGCGGAAAGCTGCTGAAATCGGCCACTACGTCTTTGACGAAATCAGCGATCGCAATCCGCACCGGCTGCCCGTAAGCGTCGATGAGCCCGGTCTCAGGAAACAAATAATCCAGCAACCGCTTCGGCCGTTTGCCGGTCAGCGCGTACTGAATGGTGGCGCCTACAATCGCGTGCCCCAGCACCATCGCCACGGTGTGCCGCCGCTAGAAGGCCGACTTGACTACTCCTCCATCGGTCCTGAGGGAGGTACCATTAATGGCCGCGGCTGCGGGTGAGCACACAAAGGCTACGGCGGCACCGATTTCCTCCGGTTTGATGAAGCGCTTCAGGAGGGAGGTTGGGCGGACGGTGCGGAAAAATTCCTTTTCAAACTCGGCCAGGGAAGTGCCTTGTTGTTTGGCGAGTGCGGACACGAATTCTGTGACCACTTCGGAAGCGGTGGGTCCGGCTAGAACGCTGTTCACTGTTACCGCCGTGCCGGCACAGGTTTCGGCGATACCCCGCGCAACGGCGATTTGCGCCGCCTTGGTCATGCCGTAGTGCACCATCTCCGCTGGAATCTGCACGCCGCTTTCGCTGGAGATAAAAACGATCCGGCCCCAGTTGTTGCGCTTCATCCCGGGCAAATAGGCGCGGCTTAGGCGCACACCCGACATAACGTTCACTTCGAACAGCCGGGCCCAGTCGCTGTCTGGAATCTGCTCGAATGGTTTTGGTTCAAAGATGCCCAGGTTGTTTACGAGAACGTCAACGCTTGAAAACTTCTGCACCACAGACTCGCATCCTGCCTGCGTGCTCAGATCGGCAGCGAATCCGTCGAGCGTGGCACCGGGAATCGTCTTTCGAATTAGGGTCAGCGCCGCATCCACGCGCACTTGGGTCCGGCCATTAACGATGACGCGAGCGCCCTCTTGCGCCAGTGCCTGCGCAATCGCGAAACCGATTCCGGCGGTTGAGCCGGTCACAAGAGCGGTTTTCCCTGTTAGATCGAGATTCATCAGCGTTTCCTTTCAACCCGTCGCGCACCGTGGATAATCCCCGCGACCCCGCCGATCAAAACGAAAGTAACGTTCTGGTTGACCAAAACGGGCAGGAGGCGCTCGAATTCGGCGCTCATTTCCGGGCTCGGGCGCTTCGTGTGTTCCTGGCCCGCTGACCGGCTTGCCTTAAAGTTGCCGTGAAAGAAGCAAATCGAGCAAATTTTTCGAGCCGCTGCGCGGGCGTTAGCTTGAGGTTCTCGCGCAGGAGGGTGCGATCGACATCCCGCATGTAAAATCGCACGACCGGATCGATGTAATCGGGTCGCTTCATACCCTCTCAGCTTCGCGTGTAAACCTCCGCGCCTTTATCGACGAATTCCTGCGCTTTTTCTTTCATACCCTTCTCCAGGGCATCGCCGTCCGACAATCCTTGCGCGGCAGCGTATTGACGCACGTCTTCGGTGATCTTCATGGAACAGAAGTGCGGCCCGCACATGCTGCAAAAATGGGCGACCTTGGCGCCCTCCTGCGGCAAGGTTTCGTCGTGAAACGCGCGCGCAGTGACCGGGTCGAGGCTCAAGTTGAACTGATCTTCCCAACGAAACTCGAAGCGCGCTTTGCTTAACGCGTCATCGCGAGACCGCGCGGAGGGATGACCCTTCGCCAGATCAGCCGCGTGCGCGGCGATTTTGTAAGCGATGACACCGTCTTTGACGTCCTTCTTGTTGGGTAATCCGAGATGTTCCTTGGGCGTGACGTAGCAGAGCATGGCGCAGCCGTACCAGCCAATCATCGCCGCGCCAATTGCGCTGGTGATATGGTCATAACCGGGCGCGATGTCAGTCGTGAGCGGCCCGAGCGTGTAGAACGGGGCTTCGCCGCACCAGTCGAGCTGTTTCTCCATGTTCTCTTTGATCAGGTGCATGGGAATGTGGCCGGGGCCTTCGTTCATGACCTGGCAACCCAGCTCCCAGGCGATTTTCGTCAGTTCTCCTTGTGTGCGCAATTCGGCGAACTGCGCCTCATCATTGGCATCGGCTATGGAACCGGGGCGCAGGCCGTCTCCCAGGCTAAAACTCACGTCGTAAGCGGCCATAATCTCGCAGATCTCTCGAAAACGCGTATAGAGAAAACTTTCCTGGTGATGCGCCAGGCACCACTTGGCCATGATCGATCCACCTCGTGACACGATGCCGGTCATCCGCCGCGCTGTCATCGGCACATACCGTAACAACACACCCGCGTGCACCGTGAAATAATCAACGCCTTGCTCGCACTGTTCGATCAAAGTGTCGCGATAGACCTCCCAGGTCAGGTCTTCGGCCTTGCCGCCGACTTTTTCCAGCGCCTGGTAAATCGGGACCGTGCCGATGGGCACCGGGGAATTGCGCAGAATCCATTCGCGGGTTTCATGGATGTTTTTTCCCGTCGACAAATCCATCACCGTGTCCGCTCCCCACTTGGTCGCCCAACGCATTTTTTCGACTTCCTCCTCGATGCTGGAGGCCACGGCGGAATTGCCAATGTTCGCGTTAATCTTCACCAGAAAATTGCGGCCGATAATCATCGGCTCGCTCTCCGGGTGATTGATGTTTGCCGGGATAATGGCGCGACCGCGCGCAACCTCGGCTCGAACGAACTCGGGGGTGATCTGGCTGGGTATCCGCGCGCCAAAAGATTCTCCGCCAAGCTCCCGGTGGCCGGCTGGAACCCTCGCTGTGGCTTCTTCACGGCCAAGATTTTCGCGAATGGAGATGAATTCCATTTCCGGTGTGATGATCCCTTGCCGGGCATACTGGAGTTGAGTAACGATTTTTCCTGGCTTGGCACGCAACGCCTGACGCTGGAGGGTCGGCGGGATTGGGACCGTGCTGCGCCCGGGCACCGGAACGTAGGTTTTGGCTACCGCCTCGACATCGCCCCGCGCGGCGATCCAGGACTGTCTCAACGGCGGCAAACCTTGTTCAACCTGACCGGCAAAGTTTGGTTCGCCCCACGGCCCGGAACAGTCATACACCCGGACAGATGGATTCGCTTCGGTGCGCCCGTTCAGGCCCTTCGTGTCCACCAGCCGAATTTCCCGAAGCGGCACGCGGATCTCCGGATGCAGCTTGCCCGGGACATAAACCTTTGAGGAAGCGGGCAGCGGTTCGCTGCTTTGCGGTTCGAATGCGGTGCGGTCGGCGATCATCGTGGCCTTTCTGGTTAACGAACCGCCCGGCACAGCTGGTGAGGAGCTATCCCTTCGCCAGCATTACCTGGAGCAGGTTCTACGGGTCTGCCACGCTCCCGCGCGACACTCTCAGCCTTCGCGCCGGCCAAAAGCCGGCACCGGTAGGCTCCCCGATAATCCAGTGAATCTAGACGCCGCCCCGAGGGAGGTCAAGAGCGTGGGGAAGCCCCGAAATCCGAAGGCCGAGGGACCGAAAGAAGGCCGAAGCTCGAAATCCGAATCAGCTGAGGTTGTACGGTGGTCCGCTTGCCTGGAAGCTTGGATTTTCCCATGTGCCCGCCTTCAAAGTTCAGAACTGCCGACTGCGCTACGGCCTGTTGCCTTCCTTTGCCGGAACCGACATTTGCTACTCGGCCGCGAAAATGACCGGCGTCAATGGGTTCAACATTCCCTCTACTCAACATGGATTCCAACGGGTTCCGCTGCGTCCGCCGCAAGTTGTCGGCGAATCTGCGTGGCCTGTAGTTCTGGCTGCGCGACCGGGCGCGCGTTTTGCGACGGGCGCGCGAGGGGAGGACATCCGGCCCGAAATGGGACACTCAATTTTTTTGGTTTGAATAAATCGGGTAAGTGCAGGCGGGTTGCCCCGCCCGCACTCCCCTCGGAACCGTACGTGAAAGTTTCCCTTCATACGGCTCGAGCCTCTCCGTCCGCTGCGCCAGGATGTGGGCAGGCGGCGATGTCACCTAACCAA
>DASXIK010000234.1:0-1961 GCA_036498025.1 Chthoniobacterales bacterium | reverse complement strand
CCAACCAGGGCGTGGCCTATCTGGATGACGGCACCATGGTCGTAGTTGACGGCGCGAGGCGCATGCTCAACAAGAGTGTCGACGTCATTGTGACTTCGATTCATCAAACGCCCGCGGGCAAGATGATTTTCGGCCGCCTGGACGAGCGGTTGGAAAACTCCGCGCCCCCGATGCGCCAGGCTGCCGCAGCTGGACGCCGCGAGGGCAGCACCCTTTAAAATCATTTCTGCAGACGGATAAACCTCTCTCAATCTCGCCCTGTACCCTGGCTTGAGGTACACTTTGATGTTTGCGACTCCGCCTCGGAACGCATAAGGGGACAGGGCCGCTCCGAACATGAGCCGAATTGCCGCCATTTTGCCTGCTGCCGGGATGGGAACGCGCATGGGCGCGGAAACGCCCAAGCAGTTCCTGGAGCTGGCCGGAACGCCTATCGTGATTCTCAGCCTGCGGCGGATCGCCTCCTGCCGCGAAGTGACGGACCTGATTGTGGCGACCCGTCCCGATGAAATCGCGCGGCTCGAGGAGCGCATCGCCCGGGAGAAATTCAAGCAAACCGTGCGCGTGGTGAAAGGCGGCGACTCGCGCCAGGATTCGGTGGCTTGCGCCTTGCACGAGGTGCCCAACGACACGGAAATTGTCCTGGTGCATGATGCCGTGCGGCCCTTTGTCACTGTCGAGCAGGTCGCGCGCGTGATCGAAGAAGCGCGCCGCTGCCAGGCTGCGATACTCGGCATTCCTGCGATGGATACGGTCAAGGAAGTGAAGCGCGCCAGCCTGCCGGAAGACGTTGCGCTGATTACCGGCACTATCCCGCGGGAGCGTGTGGTGCTGGCGCAGACGCCGCAGGCCTTCGCGACGAAACTCTTGAAAGAGGCGTTCGCCCGCGCACAGGCCGACGGCGTGAACGCTTCGGACGAAGCGGGGCTCGTCGAGCGCATAGGCCACGACGTGCACGTCGTGCTCGGCTCCGAGCGCAACATGAAAATCACCAAACCTTCGGATATGGACCTGGCGCGCTTTTACCTCGAACACGAGAACCACAAGCCATGAGCACGGGATGCGGAATCGGTTATGACCTGCACCGTCTGGCGGAGGGGAGAAAGCTCATTGTTGGCGGGATCGAGCTGCCATTTGACAAGGGGCCGGTGGGTCATTCCGATGGCGATGTGCTGGCGCACGCTCTCTGTGATGCCTTGCTAGGCGCAGCTGGGCTGGGCGACATCGGCACTCACTTTCCAGACACGGATCCGAAGTGGAAAGGCGCGAACAGCTTGCTCTTCCTGGAACACGCGAAAAAGCTACTGGAGGGAAATCACTTTGCCATCGAGCATGTCGACGCCGTGGTGATCACCGAAAAACCGAAACTTGGACCGCATTTTCCGAAGATGCGCGAAGCCCTCGCCAAAGCGCTCGGCGTCACTGCGGAAAAGATTCATCTGAAAGCCAAAACGAACGAAGGCGTTGATGCCGTCGGCCGCGGCGAAGCCATTGCTGCGCACGTCGTCGCCACACTCGTCTCCCGCTGACACGACCTTTCCATGCTTTCCGCAGATCAACCCGACACGCCGGTCGCGGCCGAAAACCCCTTCAGTTCGGCCGACTTGCTTGCCATTCTGCGCGAGCGCGGCTGGCTGACTAGCGCACCGACGCCGGGAATTGAAGCTTGGTGTGGACACGCTGCCGCGATACTGGGTGGCCATGCTGCTGATCGCGCTGCCCTGACCAAACTACTCGCGCTGATCTTCCATTACGACGCGCGCGAAATCATCTCCAGGGTGGAGAGTCACGTGGTGCTCTCGCGATATGCGGCGCGGGAGGCGCTTCGCCAAGCCGCGCTGCTTCTGTTGGATAGTCCGCCGCTGGATTCAGAACGATTCAAGGAAATCATCACGAAATTGAAAGAAGAAATGGAATTGCGCGGGCGCGAGCTGTTTCATCCCATTCGGCTTGCTCTGGCG
>DASXIK010000233.1:0-4880 GCA_036498025.1 Chthoniobacterales bacterium | reverse complement strand
AAAAGGATTCCTATTTTTTTCATAAGAAATGAACCCGAAGATTACGCAGAATCAGCCTCGATACCAAGCTGAGAAAATGGAGCCAGATGCAGCCGGCCGCCCGGAGAGTTTGCACCCGCTCCAGTCCAGCCCCAGGGCGGGCAATTCTTGCAACTAAAAAAAGCGTCACAACTGGACAGGACCCTTATTCTCGCCGATGCGTTTTCGCTCGATGGCCGAACACACGTTAACCGGAAAAATAGATCGATATCCCGAGTTTCGATCGAAGATCCTGGCCAACCGCCGGGACGTGCTGGTCTATCTGCCCCGCGGTTATCGCCACCTGGCCCGCCAGCGCTATCCTGTGCTCTACCTGCACGACGGCCAGAATGTCTTCGACGCCGCCACTTCCTTTGCGGGAGTCGAATGGGGTGTGGACGAGACGGCCCAGGAGCTGATCCGCCAAAAACTCATTGAACCCCTCATCATCGTGGCCGTGGCCAATACCGGCGACGAACGCATCCATGAATACGCGCCTTCGCGCGGCGTGATCGACGGCAGCGCCCGGCGAAAAAGACGAAGCCGTGGCCTGGCCCGGCATTATGGACGGTTTCTCATTGAAGAACTCAAGCCCTACATCGACCGACATTATCGCACCAAGCGCGAGGCCGAATTCACCGGCCTGGGCGGGTCATCGCTGGGCGGATTGGTGACGCTCGCGCTCGGGCTCTGGTTTCCCCATTTCTTTCAGCGGTTGTTCGTCATGTCGCCTGCCATTTGGTGGGATGACCAGGTGATCGTCAAAATGGTGGAGAAGCTCCCGGGCAAGTTGCCCCTGCAAATCTGGCTAGATACCGGCACCTACGAACCGGGCTGGGAACGCGCCCGCACCTTGCGCGACGCCCTAGTGGAGAAAGGCTGGCGCTTGCATGGCGACCTGCAATACACCGAAGTCGACGGCGCCGACCACAGCGAAGGGGCCTGGGCCTCGCGGGTGGATCCCGCTCTGCGTTTCCTCTTTCCGCCGCCGCCGCCGAAACTCTCACCGGCTCTCCCGAGTTCGACCTAACAAGCGCGATGTCGATCTACTGCAACCACATGCCGTAGACCTGATACACGTTGGTAAAACCGCCGGGAAATTCCTGGTCTTTTTGAAAATTAAAAACGCCTAACGACACCGACCACTTTAGATCGCGCGGACCGTCGGGATGGTTCGGATCGTAGACCGTGTAATGCTCCACGTCGCTACCCGGCCGCGACGCACCACGTCCGTAAACCAGCACCGAGTGGTTAATGCGGAAATGCGGATAATCCGAAAGGTAGGCCACAAAGAAACCGTCCCTCGCCAAAGTCTGGTTCAGGACGGTGTGCGTCCTCTCCTGGTAATGCCGGTCGCCCTGCCGAAAGAACATGCGAAAATTTCCCACCCGCCCGTAGACCGGCCAGCCCAGCCCAAGGTTTTCCTGGAGCAGACGGGCACGCGCCTCGCTCAGCTTGCGCAAATTGGCATAACCGGGAAAAACGATCCTCTGGTTTTCAGGCAAAGGCGACTCCCACGGGTGCAGCCGGCTGATCGCACGCACGCGGCGCGCCAACTCTCGATCATCCAGAACGGGGCGGCCCGGCTCGAAGCGGGCAAACTTGTAAAACTGAAGAACACTGCGGCTCATGACAAAACAGCGCCGAGTGTAGCGCTTCGGCTTGTCCGCCGCGCTCGCCTGCGTTCGCGCCTGCGCGTAGCCCTCGCGATATTCAAAGACGGTGGAATTCGTGAACGACAGCGTGTCCCGGTGAAAATTAAAAGGCTGAGCCGAGGCGCTCCCGGCCACGAACGCGACCAGCCACCCCATCCACCAGCTGCTCCCCAAAGCCCCTCTCCCCATTAGGACGTTGCGCGTGTCGTGCTCGGCGAGCCTTTCGGTTCCAGAAAACTGCCCAGAGCGCGAAATTTCTTGTACCGCTTTTTCAACACCTGTTCGATCGGCTGCTCGAGCAGCTTCTCCAGGTTCTGCCGCAGCGCCAGGCCCAGGTCGGCGGCAGCGGAATCGTAATCGCGATGCGCGCCGCCCTGTGGTTCAGGCACCACTTCATCCACCACCCCCAGCTTCACCAAATCCTGCGCGGTCAACTTCAGCGCCTCCGCCGCCTCCGGCGCATGGCGCCGGTCGCGCCACAAAATAGCGGAACAAGCTTCCGGACTGATGACCGAATAATAGGCGTTCTCCATGATCAGGACCCGGTCAGACACGCCGATGCCAAGGGCGCCTCCGGAGCCGCCCTCTCCGATGATCACCGCCACGGTGGGCACGCGCAGAGTCATCATCTCTCGCAGATTTACCGCGATGGCTTCGGCGATGTGCCGCTCTTCCGACCCGATTCCGGGATAGGCCCCGGGAGTGTCGATGAGGGAGACCACGGGCATGCCGAATTTTTCGGCCATGCGCATCAGACGCAGTGCCTTGCGATAACCTTCGGGATGCGCGCACCCGAAATTCCGCATGACATTTTCCTTGGTATTTCGTCCCTTTTGATGAGCGATGACCACGCACCGATACGGTCCGAGACGGGCCAGGCCGCCGGGCATGGCCCGGTCGTCGGCGAAGAGGCGATCGCCGTGCAGTTCGGTCCAGTCGGTGAAACAACGCTCAATGTAATCCAGGGCAAAAGGGCGCTGCACATGTCGCGCAATCTGTACCCGCTGCCAGGCTGTCAGGTTGTCGTAGATCTCCCGGCGCGTGGCTTCGATCTTGACCTGCATCGCGGCGACCTCCGAGTCCAGATCCATGTCATGCTGATCGGAGTGCTCGCGGATCTCCTGCAGGCGCCGCTCCAACTCAAAAATCGGTTTTTCGAAATCGAGGACGTGTTTGTCCATTCTCTCTAATCAGTAATGGTGACAGGAGTGCGATTGTTTACAAGGCTGCTCAGCTCCTCCACGTCGCCAGCAGCCAGCCCGAGTCCGGTCGGAGGCGGTTCCTGTCCGAGGCGGGGATGGGCCGAATCGGGCAAAGAGTAAATCGTATAACTGCCCGCGCTCAACCGGATCCAGCGCGTGCTACCGACAAATTCCCGGGTGCCGAAGCCCACTCGCTTGCCGTCGCGAAAGGCCATGGTTTCCGCCACCTTCGCCGAAATCCGGGGCGACTGTTTGGGCGCAAGCTTCATTTCCTTGATGTGGTATTGCTTGAAGAAGGAGCCGCGGTCGAGCAACGTGATCACCTTGGGCTTGCGTTGCACCGTCAGGCTGAACTCCGGATGTGAAATCAGCAAGCGCTCGCCGATGTGCAGCATGGTTCCGTTCAGATTGTTCATGCGCATGATCAACTCCGGCGTCGATTTCACATGGTTGGCCACCCTTTGCAGCACGTCGCCCGGCTTGACGATGTATTCCGTCTTTTCCGGCGAAGGCGTGCGCGACAGCAGGATCTGGACGTTAATTTCCCCCAGCAGATCCCTGGCTTCGTCGACGTGCAGACCGCTGGGATATTTCTGGATGAATACGGCCAGGGCGCTGCGGGCTTCCGCCACTTTCCCTTCCTGCCGAAGCTTGGCCGCCGCTTCGAACTCGGGGAGACTGGCATCCGGCGTGGGCTCAGGCTGGACCTCGCCGCGCAACTCCCGCTGCACGGCGATTTCCTGCTTAAAGAAAAGATTGTAGCCGAACCAGGCGGCTCCGCCGAAAATGATGACGGCCAGAAGAAGGGCAAAGAGCCATTTCATCGGGCAGACAGGGCTGGATCATTTGTTTTCATCTCCGTACAAGTGGATAAAAGTTGCGCCGATTCGCAGCCCGCGCGCCCCCTCCGGTTCTTTCGGCTTACGAGCCTTCCTTTTCAGGCTCACCCGGAAAGAAGCGATGCCAAAACCGCGCCAATGTGCGCTGATCCTGCGTACTCCAGGTGTAATGGCAATCCTGGCAGTAAAATTCCTTGGGGAAGATGCGCAAAGCGAAAACCACGGTGGCCAGTGCCGGGCTCAGAAACTTGCGGGTCAGCTGCGGGTATTCGATGCGAGGGGAATTGCACTGCGGACAACGCATCAGGGCTGACTGGATGTCGGGGTCGGTCGCTTCCCATTCCACCATGAGCTGTTGGGCCCGCTCGAAATCGTTGTCGTCCACCTGCACCTTATTACTCGCCTGCGGTTTCGACATGAAGGCGACCTGCTGCAGATGGCTTTCGTTGTGCACGTCGGCCGCGATCCCGGCGGCGTGCAGGCGTTCTTTCAGGCTCCGGGCCTTGGCGGCTTCGTTAAAAGTTGCAATGGTGACCATATTGAGCCTCCAGGATGAGGCCTTCCTAAAGATAAAACATCAACTACCCTCCGAGCGCAAGATTGGGCGAAGGGTACCATTTATATAACATCAGGTAGACCAACACCCCCGTGACGGAAACATAAAGCCAAATGGGCATGGTCCAGCGGGCAATGCGGACGTGCTTCTCCCAACGCCGACGCACCGCCGGGATCAAGGTGGCTATGACCAGCGGCAGGGTGACAAAGGCGAGCAGAATGTGGCTGATTAACATGGTGAAATAAATCGCGGCCACCACCCCGCCCGCCGCAAAATGAGTCGATTTTTCTCCGACATGCGCATGATAGACCAGATAACCCGCCAGGAAAAAGCTCGAGGAAATGACCGCCGTCACCATGCAAACGATATGAGCCCGCCAGGCGCCCCGGCGGATGAGATACCAGCCCGTGGAAATAAAGAGGGTGCTCGTCAGGTTAAATGAGGCATTGAGCGCCGGTAAATCGGAGATGGAAAACACGTTGAACCGTTGGATCGTTAAAGCGTCAAAATTGCTTATCGATGGTCCTGCCCAGTGCTTCAACTATTTAACGCTTTAACGAACCGATGCCCGCCGCCCTCGAACCCGAAAAAGCCGTGACCGCCCAGTGGC
>DASXIK010000232.1:0-4416 GCA_036498025.1 Chthoniobacterales bacterium | reverse complement strand
CTTTTCGCTGGGTGCCGACCTGGGCGCGGAGGCGGAATTTCTGGCCGCCGCCGGTGAAGCTTGGCCAGTTCATGAGGTCGAAATTTCCCTGGGTGAGTTCGCCAAAGACCACCAGTTGATCGACCGTGCTGAAGCCGCCGCCGAAGCTGAGAGACCCGGTGCGTTTTTCTTCGACCTGAATGGTCAAATCCTTGCGACCGGGCACGCCGGTATCTTCCGGATAGGTATCAACCTTGGAGAAGTAACCGAGGTTATCCAGTCGCTTCTTCGTGACATCGACGCGCACGGTATTAAAGACATCGCCTGGAGCGATCAACACTTCCCGGCGAATGACCTTGTCCTTCGTGCGGGTATTGCCGATGACGTTGATGCGCTGCACGAAGGAGCGGGTGCCCTCTTCGATTTTGTAATGCACATCGATGCGGCCAGGTCCGGCCGACGTCCCTTCCGGGAGAACGACGAGATCGACATAACCACCAGTGCCGTAGGCGTCGGCGATGGACTTGGCATCGTCATGCAGACCTTTAGGAGAGTAGACGCCGCCTTCCTTCATCTTGAGAATGCCGCGGAGCTTGTCTTCCGTCGTCATGGTGTAACCGGAAAACGAAATCTTTCCGGTATGATATTGCTGGCCTTCCACGATGGCGATGGTGATGACGATCGGTCCGCTCTCACGTTCCTTGCGCACGTCCTTCACTTGCACGTCGATGTAGCCGTGGTTCTGATAAAAATCCTTGATGCTGTCGAGATCCTGCTGCAGTTGCACCTCGTCAAGCCGGCCTGACTTGTCGAAGAAAGCGATGAGGGTCTTGCCCTTGGTCTTCATCTGCTTGCGCAGGACGCTGTCTTTGAAATGTTCGTTGCCTTCAAATTTGATGCTGCGCACGGCGCCTTTGACCCCTTCGTTAATCGTGTAAACGACCCGGGACGTGCCGCGGTGTTCCTCGATCTGATCGACGCGAAACTGCACGCTGACGTCGTTAAACCCTTTGCCCTTGTAGGTCTCAATGATTTTTTGCCGGCCCTGCTCCAGTTGCTCATCGTTTTCCGGGCTATTGATTTTTATGCCCAGGTCCTTGCGTAATCGCTTGGCCGAAACCACCGTCGCGCCGTCGATCTCAATTTCGCGCACGACGGAGCGCGTCTGCACGGCCACGATGACTTTGACGCCGTCGCCTGCCGGTTGGGCAAAGATGCGGACATTGTGCACCGCACCTGTGGAATAAAGCTGGCGAATGTCCTGTTCGACGACGGCGTCAGAATAGGGCTGGCCGACGGCGGTGCGCAATTGCGCCAGGATCCGCTCCTTGCTGACGGTGGCTGGTCCGGTGTACTCCACGTCGATCGACCGGATGATCGGTGGCCCCTGCGGCCCCGGTTGCCCCTGTTGCCCCTGGGCTGCGATGGATCCAAGCAGAGCGCCGAGCGACGCCAGCAAAATGGCCAGGGCTTGGCGGCGGCTCGGTCCGGAGAAAAATGTCATGGGTGAGGTTGGGAGATGGCGAGTCCCGCGGGGGCTGCCACGCGGGACCAGCGGCTATATGGGTAGGAAGCGGGCAATCGTCAAGGCGGGATTTTTCCAACGGCACGAGGCCAGTCTGGCATAGACAACCCTCGGGACCCTTCAGTTCAGCAATTTATACCAATTATTTCGCCGGCGCGGTTCATACCCGGCGTCGCGAATTAATGACTCAATCTGCAGGGCATTCAGGTGGAACGTGGTGCCGGCACTGCTGACCACGTTCTCTTCCATCATGACCGACCCGAAGTCGTTCGCTCCATATTTCAAGGCCACTTGCCCGATGCCGGGACCCTGCGTGACCCACGAGCTTTGAACGTTCTCCACGTTGTCGAGGAAGATGCGGGCCAGCGCCTGCGTGCGCAGATATTCGGCCACGCCCGTCTGGTGCGCGACTTTCAACACCGTGTGCTGTGGCTGAAACGTCCAGCAGATAAAGGCGGTGAAGCCGTGGCTGCGGTCCTGCTGATCGCGCACCCGCTGCAAATGCTCGATGCGATCCTCCATGGTCTCGACATGGCCGAACATCATGGTCGCGCTCGAGTGCAGCCCGAGTTCGTGGGCGATCTGCATGACTTCGAGCCACTGGTCGGAGCCGCACTTGAGCGGCGCAATCTTTTGGCGGACGCGGTCGACCAGGATTTCGCCTCCTCCTCCCGGGATTGATCCGAGCCCGGCTTCCTTGAATTGCGCAATCACTTCACGCAAGGGCATGCGGAAAGTCTCGGCGAAATGTTGAAACTCCGGCGGACTGAATCCGTGGATGTTGATGTGCGGATATTTTCCGTGGATGTGATGCAGAAGATCGATGTACCAGTCAAAGGAAAGTCCCGGATGATGCCCGCCCTGCATAAGAACTTGAACACCGCCGGCGGCGGAAAGTTCGTCGAGCTTTTGATCGATCTGCTCAAAAGAGAGCACATAGTGATCGGCATCCTTTTCCGTGCGATAAAACGCGCAGAACTTGCAGTAGACGTTGCAAACATTCGTGTAGTTGATGTTTCGATCCACGATGTAGGTGACAATCCCGCGCCCGTTTCCGGCGTAGGCGGACGCCTTGGCCAGATCGCGCCGCGCATCGGCCAGGACTCCGAGTTCTTCGAGGGGCCAGCACGCCAGCTGCATGGCGTCCTCCGCGGAGATTCTTTCGCCGGCGAAAACCTTGTCGGCCAGGGCAGTGCGGTTGAGCGAAACCATGGCGAGCAATTTATGCCAGAATGGCGCCACTTACGAGCGGTTTGCCGCTTGGTATTTTGTTTCCCGGGAATCTAGAGTCGAGAGAATGCCGAAGAATATTGCCGTTGTCGGGGCAGGAGTCTCAGGTCTGACCGCGGGCATTCGCCTGGCCGAGCAGGGGAATCGCGTCGCCATTCTGGCCGACGAAATCGGAGCGCGCACCACTTCGGCTGCGGCCGCCGCCATTTGGTATCCCTACGATGCCGAACCGGCCGAACAGGTGGTCGCCTGGGCGCTCGAGACCTTTGCCGTGCTGAAGGATCTCAGCCGCGACCAGGCCACCGGAGTTTCCATGCTCGAGCTATGGCATTTTTCGCGCACAGGGGAGATTGAAATTCCCGGATGGGCGCGTGTGCTCGGTGCGCGGGTTGTCGAAGAAATCCCGCCCGCATTCGCCAGCGGCTTCGCGCTCGAAGCGCCGCTGACCGACACGACGATTTATCTGGAATATCTGGCCGGGCGATTGGCGGCCGCCGGCGGCAAAATTCATCCGCCAGTTCATCTGGCGAGTTTGGAGGAGATCAGCCGCGAATTCGATCTGGTGGTCAATTGCGCGGGCGTGGGCGCGAGAACGCTGGTGCATGATTCCGACGTTGAACCTCATCGCGGCCAGGTGGTGATCGTTCCGAAACTCGATCTCGCCCATGCGGTGGTTTGCGACGATGCGCCGCTGATGTATGCCATTCCCAGGGCCAACGATTGCGTTTTCGGCGGGACTAACGAAATCAGTGACCAGCGTGCAGCCAATCCCGCGGAGAGCGCGCGCATCGTGTCGGAATGCAGTCGCGTTCTGCAAATCGACGCGCCGGTGATCGCGGCTGAGCGGGTTGGTTTGCGTCCGTTCCGCAGATCAGGCGTGCGTCTGGCCCGCGAGGCCATGAAGGACGGCCGCGCCGTGATTCATAATTACGGGCACGGCGGTTCCGGGTTCACTCTCTCGTGGGGCTGTGCGCGGACGGTGGTGGACTTGGCTAATTGACGGCTCAACAGAGTCTCGCCCCACCAAGGGCGCTTTGAGCACGCCCCCACCGCAGTCGTTAGGTCAGGGCGATGGCCTGGAAGGAACTGACGACGTCATCCGGGCCTTTGGCGGTGAAAAAGCTTTCGTAGTAACCCGGACCAAGGTCCCAGTGGTCGCCCTTGTAATACTCGTCCCGGTAAAAACGCCACACGCCGCTGACCACGATAAGTGAGCTGATCCGGTCGTTCCAGAAGTCGCCGATGTAATGGAAGCTGAGGTTGGTGCGGGCGTAGGCGCCCCCGAAACCGATGTGATCGTAAATGACCAGCTCCGGCAGGCGCGGGATCTCAGTGGACGGTTGGGCTTGTTCTTTCCCCGCCCCCGAGGTGTGGTAGCCCAGGGAACCGAGTTTCCATTTCGTGTCGATGACGCAGCCGTTAGCCGGCGAAAGATCTGTTTTCGGGACGAGTTGTTTCATAAGCGGCGGAAGTTATTGCGATTTGAACAAAGGAAAAAGGGGCTGTCCAGCCCTGAGATTCCGGAAGGGGGCTGGGGGAGCGGATAAACGGCTCATAATCCGTCCCCCCCGGGGGTCGTACTATATTAGATGCGATGCTCCCGCTGATCCGACCGCAGACGGATCGTTTTGGTATTGAGATTGTGCACCGTGCGCACAAACCGGACAGTTTTGCTCTTGGCG
>DASXIK010000231.1:0-3631 GCA_036498025.1 Chthoniobacterales bacterium | reverse complement strand
CGTGCCGGGAAGGTTTGGCGAGCCGGTGTCGTTGGGTCGCGCGGCAACGATCGCGTTTTTGGTTTTCTCGGCGGCGTGACCGGCGAGCGGGATAGCGGAGAGAAAAGCGACGCCGCCGAGGATGAGAAGAGTGGCAAGAGTCACACGGGCGCCGAGCGAGGGGTGAGTATTTGTTTTCATTTTGAGAGGGCCATTCAGGGTTATTTAAGAGCGATGTTTCCGATTGAATCGGACACAGCGGGACCGATGGATGCGCGACGGCGCAACATGACGAAAATGTCAGGAACGTCGCGGGCGAGAGCTGCTCGCAAGCCGCGCGATGGAGCGTCAGACGCTCCCCTACAATCGACTCAAGGCCCTGAGCGCGAGAGCCCGTGATTTCTCGATTTTCTTCTCTTCAGTATCGGCTCCGCCGACACTGACCCGGATGAAGGCGTCATGCTTTTTGTCGAGCACGTAGAGAGCGCCGCCCACGCGGTTGCCCGACCAGAAAGCTTCGTCACCGATCCCGGAGATTTTCCTGGGCGGAGATCCTTCCTCTTCTTCGCGGGCGCCGCGCTCTTGTTCGCGCAAACTCTCTTTCTTCGCTTTTTCTGCGTCAGTTTCTTTCTCTGCCTGTTCCTTGTCGTAGCGCCCGAACATCCCTTCCCAGTATTGATTGCCGCCGCGGCCGGTAGCTGATGCGTGGTCGCGGTCCGTCACGGAGAGGCTCACCGACCGGCTCGAATCTCCGGCGGCGAAGTAGCATTGAGAAACGCGAATCCCCTCGTTAGACTGGCCGCTGGCTTTTGTTTCCTTCACCGGAGAGGCAATGACCGTTTCCATCTCGTCGGCCTTGATCAAACCGCAAACATCGCGCTGGGCGGCGCTGCTCTCCTGGCTGGGGGCTTGGGCCGATTGGGTTTCGCTTTTCTTGCAGCCGGTTGCCAGCAGGAGAGGCAAAGAAAGCAGGGCAAGGAAAAGGGCGCCGCGGTGAGTCAGCGAGGTTGCAGCGGTCATTCGGTAATGAATCGAATCAAGAAGGCCGTGAGGATGCCGGGGGTGTGGCCACGAGAAGACCGGTAAGCAGGAAAACCATGGCGGCGGAAACGAGGCAATAGCGGCAGAAAGCATGGAGCAGAAAAGCCTGCACTCCCAAAAGCCAAAGGGTGAAGAGAAACATGGCCGAGATGATCAGGGCCAGGAATTTGCGGGCCTTCGGGTAGCCGAAGGCGGCGAAAGTCGCAGACGTAAAAACGGTGAAGTAGGCGGCCGCGCCGAAGGCGGACACGGGAACCCCGTGGATCTTGGCGTAAGCGCTCCCCAGGACCTGGGAACAGCCTGGGGAATCGCCGCAGACCGCCATTTCTCCGGCGAAGGTCAGCACGGCCAGGTAAGTGGCTTCGGTGAGGCCAGCAAGGGCGATGCACGCCGTCAGGATGTAAATGATCACCGTCGAGCGGGAGGGGGCGTAGATTTCGGTAGCGGCGTTCTCCATGGTTACTTTATGGCCGGCGGCTTGCCTGCCTTCATGGCCTCATTCACAGCCGCGCGCAAGTCGGTCGGGTTCAGCGAGCCAGGCGGCATTGGTTTGTAATTAACGAAAATGGTCGGCGTGTTCTTCACCCCGAGTTTGGTCCCCTCGTCTTGATCGGCCTGCACGCGGGCGCTGACCTCATCGCTGATCACGTCGCGCTTGAAGCGCGCGACGTTGCATTTGATCGAGGCAGCATAGCCCTCGAACAATTCGCGCACATCAAGAGCTTTACTCCAGACCGACTGCTCGCGGTAGAGCAGATCGTGCATCTGCCAAAAGTGGCCCTGCAATCCGGCTGCTTCCGCAGCCATGGCCGCATCATGGGCATTCCTATGCATCACCAGGGGAAAATGCCGGAAAATAATCCGCATCTTCGGAACTTCGTGCACCATCTGGTTCAGCGGTTCGGACAACGCCCCGCAGGGAGGACACTGAAAATCCCCATACTCCTCCAGTGTGACGATGGCGTCGGCCGGTCCCAGGGTGTGTTCCCCGTCGCCCTCTTCTGCCGGGGGGCGATCTTTGGGGATGACGGCAGCGAGGGTCTGGCGTTTGGCTCGATAAAGCAGGGTACCGCCCGTGGCCGTCAGCACGGCGACCAGGGCAACGATCAAGAAAGGCAAATAACGTTTCATTGGCCAGCTGGATTGATGATCAATTTGTGGCAATAAGCAAATCGCGCTGGCTCAATCAAACCAGCGCGATTGCTTTGTTCCAGACTTTTGCCTCGTCTGCGGTCAGGGCAAGGCGGTGCCAGAATGCGCCTTCACCAACCCCACATCGGAGCTGTTAATGGCGCCGTCCGTGGTCACGTCTTCGCGGAAATTGCTATTGGATAGATTCTGGCCGGACTGAGACTTCGTCTGACCCACGTCGCTCGAGTTAACCGCGCCGTCGCCTGTCGTGTCGCCCAGCAACACGCCCATGGTCACAGCCAGATTGGGTGTGACATTGCCGGAAGTGTCGGAGATGCCGTTCAGGCTCACGCTGATTCGTTGGGAGTTGCTTACGCCCGACAGGTTAACAACATACTCCTGCGGATTCGAACCGATGGCGTTCGAACTGATGGAGCCTGTCCCCGCAGTCACACTGGCTCCAGTCACGGACGTCAACGGATTAGCGAATGTGAAGACCAGGGTGTAATTTCCACCAGCTCCGCCGGTGCGGCATTCGATGCCGGGGCTGCCGGTCAACGGCAATGGAATATCATACTCACCGGCCGAGCCGTGCGTTTTCGCCGAGACGATGCTGACGAGCGGCACCGGGCCCACGCAGGAGGCATTACCCGCGAGCGAGTAAATGCCATCGGGAGTAATGTCGTTGGCATTATTCTGCGATTTCTGTCCGGCGTCGGGACGGGCCAGATAGGTCCGCACATTCAAGGCAGCCAGCGAAGTGCCGGCGGTATACTTTGACGGTCCACCATCGATTGCTCTCAGCAGGTTGTTCGACAGAGTGATGGTAACGACCCCGGTGGCGACATTGTAACTGCCGCTATCGGCGGGTCCGTAGGACTTCGGGGTGTTAGCGTTCGGATCTGGTGGTGGCGGAGGAACTTCATTGAGAGGAATTCCAAACTTGCCGTAGTTGAAGGAAATGGCGCCGGTCGCGTCCGACTTCATGGCCACAAACATCCGGTCATAGCTGGCATCGCCTGGATCCGTGGGATCGGTCCCTTGGCGGTTCCAGACAATATACCACTGGCTGCTCGGAGGCGCGGAACTGGCCGTGGAAGGTGCCAACTGCAGAGTGAAGACGAGCTTGTCCGCTGACGGATGGAAGAGCGGTTCAGCCACATAGAGCTGCTCCACGTTGACGGTCGGGTCGGGCGGAGTGTTGGGCGGCGCGTCCCCGTCATTGTCATTGATGGCCGGAACACCAGGCAAAGAACAGGGGCTCGGCGCGACAGTCACGATCGGCGTGACGTTGGGGCAATAGGGGCCTTCGCCCTGACCATTGACTGCGGTCACGCGATAAGTGTCGCCTGCGGCGAAACTGCTATCGACAAAAGTCGGGACCGGCACATTGGCGAGGAGACTGAATGGCCCTGCATTCACCTGCCGGTAAATATTGTAACCAGTGATCGTGCTACCTCCGTTGTCCGGAGTCGGCCAG
>DASXIK010000230.1:0-2801 GCA_036498025.1 Chthoniobacterales bacterium | reverse complement strand
GCGCGATAGCGGGCACCGCGGCGATCAATAAGACTAAGTCGGCCATTGTTAATCCTTTCTTTTGTTTGGTTTGGAGTTAACAACGGTCAAGCCGCCGCGCAATTAAATTGCCTATAACGGAACTAAATAAAAATTTATGATGCGTCACGCTTTCCTGAGCATGATGCAGAGCTGCATTGCATGGGAGGCGCTCCGCGCCTTATCGCGCATTGGCGTTACCGGACAAACCTGAAGGCAAACACTCCGCCAGCGGTAAGCGCGAAATAACTCAGCAACAGAAAAACCATCAATCTCGCCAGTTGATCGGCTTTTGCCATCTTTTACTCCATCGGGCGAGCTTGGCCTGTCACCGTGCGTTGTGGCGCGGTCGATTGATTGAGAAACACCGTGACGCGAAAAAGACTATCGCAATCGCCACGCCGTATCCGATCAGAAGCGCGGCCATCGTTATCTCCAAATGGTCACGCGGCGGCGCTCAAGCTCCGCTGCCATCTCATCAATCAGGGCGAAATAAGTATTGACCAGCGATTCGGCTTGGGGCCGGAACGCCGGGTTGTGGTTGGCGAAATTCATGGCGCGTTCGATTCCCGCCCATTGGCGCGCCATTTTATCGGCAAGCATTTTTAATCCTCCTTGCGAACCGTGTGATAGTCGCCCGGCATACTCAAAAGGCTCGCGTCCAATTTTCGCTTGTTTATGGTTTCTTCAATGCTCCTGACATCCGACCAAACCGAGAGGCTTAGGGCGACGGGGACGGCGACGCCAAATAGAATCAAGGCGGACATTTTGCTTCTCCTTGTTTTGTTGTGGGTAAGACGGGTCACGCCGCCACGCCATTAAATTCAAAGTAAAAGAAATAAATTCGGATTTAATCGCTCAAGAAAATCATCAATATCATCGGCGTCGATCCGGTTCGTTCCAGCCTAGCTTTAGGTGACGTCGCCACCTTTATGGCCTGGCAGCATTGTCCGGGCCTTTGGCATGACCGTCTCTGCGCTGGGAGCTACCCAAGCCAGACGCCGCATCCTCTACACGCAAACCGGAAACGATTGCCTCATAGGTGGCTTATCTGGATTAAATTCGAAGTAGGCTCCGCCTGACTTCAGAGCCAACAGCTGGAATGCACGACGAACGGCGGCATTGCGACCTTCCTGAAAGATAAAAATTGGAACGCCTTGCATTCCAAGTTCGCTGGCCGCAGCCGCAAGAGTCTCTATCCTTTCTTCCATCGCATCGCCGATGAACACCAACGCCTGGACGGCGGCCTTCTCATTCTCGCGAAGAGCGTGCTCCGGGACGCGGCGGATTTGAGTATACCCGCCTCACAATTAATCCGATTCATCAGGTGGGCGAGTTGCTCCACGCTCGACACCCATTTCGATGTGCGGCATTCGTCGCCACGGTAGTAAACGAGTTGCACATTAAGCTTCCCGATCGGTGCCGCCTCCCTGAACATTTTGGCTTGAAGTTCGCGAGCGATGGCCCACGTCGGTGCCCGACTTGCCGTCGCGTCCAGGGCGAACATCGGGCCCCCACGCGGCAGCGCCGGGCTCTGACTGCCCATGATGATTACGGACTTATCGTTCATGTTTTTCTCCTTTGGTGACGCCGCGAACTCGGCTGCAGTTTCCATCCTGAATCAGAAAATCGGCCAAGTCCCCGGACAGAATATTCCGGCTATCACAGGCGAATATTTTGTACGGTGATAGCGAGCACACGAACGGCTACACCTTCGCCCGACGATGCACGAAGGAGCGCGGATCATGTCGAGTACGTTGGACAGCGTCGATGAATTATTTTGTGAAACTTTAGCGACAGTATTCAACGCTTTTGCGCGCGCCGGGTACGCTCGACCAAGAAGTATTTGAGAACGAACGCGCATTGACGGCCATGCAAAGGACCACCGCAACTCAGGCATGTTATCTCGCGATCAGTTTGCGGCCGCGCGGGGCTTCGACCCGAATAATTTCGTACTTTGCCCCACAGCTGGAACAAATTGACCCCGAAACGGACCTTCTCGTTCCATGTCAGTGAATAGTTGCGCCAACACCTTTTGAGGAGCGACTTACGCGACATGCGATGATGAAGGAACGAAGCCGTCAGCGCACCGTTTCAGGCTGCTTCGTTACGGGCCGGATCGCGGGGAATTGATCGGCGGTCAACGTCTCCTGGGCAAGCAGCAGGCGGCCGCCTTCGTCGAGGTCGGTGCGCCGTGTGCGCAGAATGGCAGTGGCTTGCTCGAAGGCCTTCGCGATAATGTCGCGCACCGCCACGTCGATCTCGCGCTCGGTCGTCTCGGAGGCTTCGACGCCGCCGGCCGGAGTCCCCAGGAATGGCTGCGGTGGGGCTGAGTAGGTGCGCTGGCCCACCGTCTCGTCCATGCCGAACCGGGTGACCATCTGCAGCGCGATCTCGGTCGCGCGCTGCATGTCGTCGGCCGCGCCGGTAGAGACCTCGCCGTCGAAGATCAGGGCCTCCGAAGCCCGCCCGCCCATCAGCACGGCGATGCGGCTGGCGAGATCGTGGCGGGCGAGCACGAAGCGATCCTCGGTCGGCCGCTGCATAGTGTAGCCGAGCGCGCCCACGCCGCGCGGGATAATCGAAACCTTGTGCACCGGATCGACGCCCGGAAGGCTCGCGGCGACCAGCGCATGCCCCATCTCGTGAAAGGCGACGCGGCGGCGTTCCTCCTGGCCCAGAACGCGGCTCTTCTTTTCCAGCCCCGCCACGATGCGCTCGATCGCTGCCGTGAAGTCGGCGAGCGTCACCGCTTCGGCGCCGCGCCGGGTCGCCACGATGGC
>DASXIK010000229.1:0-4427 GCA_036498025.1 Chthoniobacterales bacterium | reverse complement strand
CGAACAGACGCCCGCCGGCGGGCCGAACGCCACGGCTAGCACCACTCCGTCTTCAGCCGGAAAATGATCGTAGCTAAAACGCCATAGCGGTCGGGATGAATTTCCCACATTTCTTTATCGACCGGCCAATTTTTGCCGGCGTCATCAGCATTGTCATCACCCTGGTCGGTGTGATCTCTCTCTCGACGCTCCCAATCGCGCAATATCCCGAGATTGCGCCGCCGACGATCCAGGTCACCGCTACTTATCCCGGCGCCAACGCGCAAGTGGTGTCGGAAACCGTCGCGACGCCGATCGAGCAGCAGGTCAATGGTGTCGAGAACATGCTCTACATGTCTTCGCAAAGCACCAGCGACGGCAACATGACGCTGAGCGTCACGTTCAAGCTCGGCACCAATCTCGATACCGCGCAGGTGCTGGTGCAAAATCGCGTGGCCATCGCCATTCCCGTGCTTCCACCGGAGGTGCAGCGCATCGGCGTGACCACGAAAAAGCAATCGCCCGACATCACCATGGTCGTGCATTTGGTTTCGCCGGACGGTTCGCTCGACTCACTCTTCACAAGCAATTACGCGCTGCTGCAGATTCGCGACGAGCTCGCGCGACTGGATGGCGTCGGCGACATCAATGTCTTTGGCGCGCGCGAATATTCGATGCGCATCTGGCTCGACCCGAATAAGACGGCGGCGCGCGACCTGACGGCGCAAGATGTGGTGACAGCCCTCCAGGAGCAGAATGTCCAGGTGGCAGCCGGAACCATCGGAGCTCCGCCGGTGCCCAAAGGCGCGACTGCATTTCAATATACCGTGAGCACTCAAGGCCGGCTCACCGATGAAAAACAGTTCGGCGACATCGTCGTTAAGACGGGAGCCAATGGACAGGTCACTCGTGTACGCGACATCGCCCGGGTCGAGCTGGCCGCTCGCGATTACACCGTGAACAGCGGACTCGGCGGAAAGCCGGCGACTGCCATTGCCGTTTATCAGCTACCCGGTTCAAATGCGCTCGCCACCTCCGATGCGGTGCGCCAGAAAATGGCCGAGCTCAAGAAACGTTTTCCGAGCGGCCTCGATTACACGATCGTTTACGATCCGACAGTCTCGGTCCGCGAGTCTATTCACGAAGTGCAAAAGACGCTCTTCGAAGCGATCGCGCTGGTTGTTCTCGTTGTCCTGATCTTTCTCCAAACCTGGCGCGCGACCATCATTCCTCTCGTGGCCATTCCGGTTTCATTGATCGGCACGTTCGCGGCCATGAAAGGCTTTTGGTTTTCCATCAACAATCTTTCGCTGTTCGGCATCGTTCTGGCGATCGGCATTGTCGTCGATGACGCCATCGTCGTGGTCGAAGCGATTGAACATCACATTGAAGATGGCCTGAGTCCGCGCGACGCCGCCCGCAAAGCCATGACCGAAGTGGGCGGAGCGTTGGTCGCGATCGCGCTCGTGCTTTGCTCGGTTTTCATCCCCACCGCGTTCATCAGCGGAATCACCGGCACATTTTTCCGGCAGTTTGCGCTGACCATCGCCGTCTCCACCGCCATCTCCGCCCTGAATTCGCTGACTCTTTCCCCTGCCCTTGCCGCACTTCTCCTTAAACCGCGGGGCGCGGAGAAGGATTCGTTTCAACGAATCATCGACGGGTTGCTGGGCTGGCTGTTTAAGGGATTCAACAAAACATTCTCGTGGGCGTCGAACGCCTACGGCAATACCATCGCGCGTTTTGTCCGCCTGGCTGTCGTCCTTCTTTTCGTCTACGCCGGCTTGCTTGTCCTGACCGGTGTCGGCTTCAAAATTGTCCCGGGCGGTTTTCTCCCGACACAGGACCGCGGGTACGCTGTTGTCTATGCGCAATTGCCGGATGCGGCTTCGCTCGATCGCACCCAGGCCGTAGTCGATAAGATTTCCAAGATCGCGCATGAAACGCCCGGCATCCTCAACACCGTTGAATTCGCAGGGTTCAATTTATTCGGTGGAAACCAGCCGAACACCGCCGCCGTCTTCCTGCCTTTCAAGGAATTTTCCGAGAGACACACGCGCGAACAGGGCATGCCGGCGATTCTCGCGAAAGTGAATGCGCGCGTGCGCGCGGAAATTCCCGAAGCGCTGGTCATCGCCTTTCCGCCGCCACCAGTGGCCGGCATTGGCAACGCCGGCGGTTACAAATTGTTTATTCAAGACCGCGGCAACGCCGGGCTCGACGAACTGCAAACCCAAGCGCTCGCCATGATGGGGAAGGCGAATCAGGCCCCGAGCCTGGCCAACAATCTCACGACGTTTCGCGCCAACGTTCCGCAAATTTGGCTCGAGGTGGATCGCGTCAAAGCGAAAAGCATGAATGTCCCGTTGAGCAATATTTTTGGGACGCTTCAGACTTATCTGGGCTCCACCTACGTGAACGATCTCACGCTTTTCGGCCGGACCTATCGCGTCACTGCCCAGGCCGATTCGCAATTTCGTTTGAGTGCCGATGACATTCACCTGCTGAAAACGCGAAACAATTCGGGCGGCGTTGTTCCCCTCGGTTCCGTCGCGACGGTGAAGGAAGTCAGCGGCGCGGACAAGATCACGCGTTATAACATGTTCACCGCGGCCGACCTCAGCGGCCAGCCGGCGCCGGGTGCGAGCACCGGTGACGCCCTCTCCGCTGTCGAGCGTCTCGCCAGGGCAACTCTGCCTACCAGCTTCACCACCGAATGGACCGAGATCGCATTGCAACAAAGACTCGCCGGCAATAGCGCGGCCTACATTTTTCCGCTCTGCGTTCTCTTCGTTTTCCTTCTCCTGTCGGCTCTTTACGAAAGCTGGTCCCTCCCCCTTGCGATCATTTTGATTGTCCCGATGTGTCTGTTCAGCTCAATCTACGGTGTTTGGCTTCGCTCCATGGAGAACAACATTTTTACCCAAATCGGTTTTGTTGTTCTGGTTGGTTTGGCCTGCAAGAATGCCATTCTCATCGTCGAGTTCGCCAAACAGATCCAGGACCGCGACGGCAAAGACCGTTTTACCGCCGCCGTGGAAGCCTGTCGCCTTCGGTTGCGTCCCATCCTGATGACTTCCTTCGCCTTCATCTTCGGTGTTCTGCCGTTGGTCCTGAGCCAGGGCGCGGGCGCTGAAATGCGCCAGGCGCTCGGCACGGCCGTTTTTTTCGGAATGCTCGGCGTCACCGGCTTCGGCCTCTTTCTCACTCCAGTGTTTTATGTTGTCATCATGTGGTTCAAAGAACGCCGCAGCAAAACTCCCGCACCCGCGTCCACACCGTTAACGGAGGAGCCAGCCGTCTAATCAGAATTTCGCCAGAAACAGGAGGAACCGGTGATACTGCACATCTACACCATCATTCACGTCTTGATCAGCCTCGTGGGAATTTTCACGGGCTTGATCGTTCTCTTTGGAATGCTCGCCGGAAAACGCCTCAACAGCTGGACGAGATGGTTTCTCATCACCACCGTGGCCACCAGCGTGACCGGCTTCTTCTTTCCGTTCCACGGATTCACGCCCGCTATCGGGGTGGGCATCATATCACTGATCCTTCTCGCCATGGCCATCTTCGCCCGATGCTCGCGACAACTGATGGGAAATTGGCGCTGGATCTACGTGATCACCGCAGCGACTGCGCTCTACTTCAATGTCTTCGTCCTGGTTGTGCAGTCTTTCTTAAAGATACCGGCCTTGCAGGCGATGGCGCCGACGCAAACGGAACAGCCGTTCAAGGTCGCCCAGCTCGCCGTACTGGCGCTTTTCGCTCTTCTTACCATCATTACCGTCGTTAAATTCCATCCCGAGCCGGAGCGCCCGGCTTAAGCAACCATGTCCACAGAGGAAGCGGCCTCCTCACCGGCGAACGAAACCGCCCCCGCCGGATTTCGCGCGAAATTGATGGGGTATTTCGCCGCCAGGAAACGCCAAGCGCGCGCCGCCCTCATCATTCTTGGAGCGCTGCTGGCCGTTTTTGTCCTCATCCCCCGAATCTTTCATGCGTTTGGCACCGTCTCGACGGACGACGCGTATGTGAATAGCTACGTCACCTTCGTCGCGCCGCGCGTGGCCGGTCAGGTGGCGCGTGTCCTCGTCGACGACAACAACCGCGTGAAAAAGGGCGATCTGCTCGTTGAGCTCGACCCGGAGCCGTACCGAGTTCAGGTCGCCATCAAACAAGCGGCCGTCGATTCCGCGCAAGCAGATCTGGAAGTGGCGCAGGCGACTGTGCGCAGCCAGGTCGGGCAGGCGCGCGGTCTGCGCTTCAAACTCGAGCACGCGATCGAAGACGTGGATAATCAAGTCGCGCTCCTGCGAGCCCGTGTCGCTACCTGGGAACAGAGCAAGGCCAGCCAGGTGCTGGCGCAAGCCGATTTTGAACGCGCCAAGAAACTCTTCGCCACCAAGGTCTCGAGCAACGAGGAGTTCGATAAGAGACGCGAAGAACTC
>DASXIK010000228.1:0-1870 GCA_036498025.1 Chthoniobacterales bacterium | reverse complement strand
GGCGGTAAGGGCGCGGCGATCGGCGCGGGTGCGGGCGCGGCGGCTGGCGCCGGAGCGGAGATCGTCACCAGCGGACAGCGGGTGCGCATTCCCTCGGAGACCCGGCTGACTTTCGTTTTGGATAGCGCGGTCCAGTTTTAGATGAGGCCAACCGCGATTGTGACGGGTGCCAGCCGTGGAATCGGCCGCGCCATCGCGACGGAGCTTGCGAAGACTCATCAGGTGATTGGAACTTACCGCGGGCGGCAGGACGCCGCGGAGAGTTTGCGCGCCGAGACCGGCTGCGAGATTCTCCAGTGCGACATCGGCAGCCGGACCGACCGCGAGGCGCTGCTGGTTTTCGCACGCGAACGCTTTCCCAAGCTCGACGTGCTGGTCAATAACGCGGGCATGGCTCCGCGCGAACGGCGCGATCTGCTGGATGCGACTGAAGAAAGTTTCGACGAGTTGATTGCGACCAATCTCAAGGGGCCGCACTTCCTCACGCAGCAATCGGCCCGTTGGATGAGCGAACACCAGGACGGGCGCATCGTGTTCGTGACCTCGATTTCTTCTTACACGGCGAGCGTGAATCGGGGCGAGTATTGCGTTTCCAAAGCGGCACTCAGCATGACCGTCGCGCTGTTTGCGCAGCGGCTGGCGGAACTCGGGATCAAGGTCTTCGAGATTCGTCCCGGGATTATCCGCACGGACATGATCGCCAAGGTGGAGCAGGTGTACGAGGATAAGATCGCCGCGGGCCTGCTGCCGCAGCGCCGCATGGGCGAAGGCTGCGACGTCGCCAAGGCCGTTCGCGTCATCGCCGACGGCATGCTCGATTACTCGACGGGGCAGATTTTAAACGTCGACGGCGGATTTAGTTTGCGGAGTCTGTAGGACGGGCCTCCTGGCCTGTCCGACTAATTAAATTAAGCGAGTGAGTCCCGACAGATCTAACCATCCTCTTGTTGGAACGTGGGTTGAAGAGCAGAATCCAGCTATCGACACGACCACAGTGGTATACACAATCACTGCGAGTGCAGGGACTTTCATGTGAGTGGCGTGGATGAGAGCGATGGGGTCGAGTTGCATATTTCCGACACAACTTCCCGCCAACCAACCACAAGGCGAGCCATGAGTTCCGGCTGACCACAGTTGAGTACGCTGACGAGGATGGAAGCCACACCGTAACTGAAGTTTGGAAACAAAGAGACTAATACCTGATTAGTGGGACCGGCCAGGAGGCCCGTCCTACCGGATCACGAATAAGTCGGTGTCCTGTTGCTGGTCGCGGCCTTCTTCGACCTTGACGATCTTGGGGGTCATCGCGTCGATGTCGGCGGTTTCGGGGGACTGATATTCGAAGGTGCTCACCAGGCGGTAGGTGCCGGGGACGAGTCCGTAGAATTGGAACTGACCGTGGATGTCGCTGATCGCGGAGCGCAGATCGACGACACGCTTGCGCGTGATTTCGTCGTAGGGCTCGAGGAAGACGGGGGCGCCGGGCACGGGATCGTGGGCGCCGCCGGTGACGACGCCATGGACTCCACCGGGCTTGGTGGAGATCACGTAGCGATTGCCGCATGGGCGCAGGACGGCGACTTCGATCCAGCCATCGGCGCGGCCGGCCTCGGGGCGTTCGCCGCGGCAGCCGCGGAAATCCATGGGCACGTATGCGGCGTTGGGCGCGAAGGAAAGCAGGTAGCGGCCGGGGAGAACGGTGGTGGCTCCGTTGATCAGTTTCAGGGGCTCGGGCGGGGCTTCGCCGGCAAGATCGATGCGTTTGGAGAGCACTTTGATGCCCGCGGAATCGAGCGGGCCCTCCACGCCTTGAAATTGAAATGTCAGGCCGGGCATCAGAACCAGGGGGACGCGCATGCCCGTCATATCG
>DASXIK010000227.1:0-4691 GCA_036498025.1 Chthoniobacterales bacterium | reverse complement strand
GCACGTCTTTCATCTTGTCGAGGGCGCGCTGGACTTCCGGGCGGACAACCCCCAGGCGAGTGGCCAGCTCTTTGGCTTTGGCGTAACTGCCCTCGGCTTGCATGGTCATGATTTCGCGGGTGAGCCCGGTGACTCCTTGCTTCACTTTGCCGGGATTGACGGCAAAGGTGCCGTCGGGTTGCACGGAGAAGGCGCCGGCATCGAGAAGGTAGTTTAGTTGAATGGCAATCCCGAGACCGTGCGCCTCAGTCAGGCCAAAGCGGATCGAGCGAAAAGCGGAGGCGAGATAAGTGGTGTAGAGAGGACGCTCGAGCGCCTTGGGCAGAAGGCTCTTGTCGATCATGTATTGAATGGCGAAAAGGCTGGAGATGTCAGCCTTGGCCTCTTCCAGGGCGCTGCCGGCCTCCTTCATCTCTTCGCGCACCGTCGTCTTGCGCCCGTCCACGGTAATATCGTGAGGCCCGAGCCCGTGCATGAGTTCGTGCACGAGGATGTGGGTAAAGAAAGCATCGAAGGACAAATCCTTCTGGTCGGCCGGGCTGAGCGCCACCCGGGAAATGGGGATGAGCGTTTTGGCGAACTTGGCGTCCTGCACGTTTTTGAGCATCACGCGTTTGGCGCCTTTTTCGCGCGTGACCCGCTCGTCGTTAGGCAGATTGAAAGCGGCCGTCTGCACGCCGTGGTCGGCATCGCCGGAGCAGAAAATCTCATTGACCACGACGATGGGAGCGAGCGCCCCCAGCTTCGGGTTGCGATACTTCGGTTCGATGGGCAGATGATTTTCAATATCCTGCAGCTCGCTGGAAAACTTCCGGAGCTTAACCGACTCCGCCTCGTCCAGCACGGTGATGAATGCTTCGAAGGCGGCTTTGTAATTAAACCAGCCGTCTTGGTAGACTTCGTAAGGCCCGATCGTCGGCTCGATCGTCCCCTTTAATTCCATCCAGGCGACGTCGCTTTCATAGTAATCGTTGGAGAGAAAGGCGTCGGCGCGCGTCGCCAGGAAACGCTTCAAGGTCGGCTCGATGGCGGCGGCGGCTGCCTCCCGCAAAAGCTTCGCCAGCTGAAGCAGTTCGCCCTGGTACTCCAGGTTATAGGGCGCAATGTTGAACTCCTGACCGTTAGGCGCACGCTTAATGACGGTGAAAAATCCCCTGGCCTGGGTCTGGTCGGTCTTCGGCAGCGAGGCGATCCACTTCTCGATCTCTTCTTTGCTGGCATCGCCCGGATAAAAAGCCGCGTTCTGCGGTTTGACCGGGGCGCCTATGACGAATGGCTTGTCTTCATCGAGTCCTGACCAGGGTCCCTTGTTTATCCTGAAATAGTGGAGCCGGGCCTGGCCCTCGGGAGTCAGGTCGTGCGCAAGGTCAAGCAGCATGCTCGCATTGCCCGTCCACACCTGGCGCAGAAAAAGGCCGTCGATGATCTTGGACGCCTGCACGAGTTTGGTCAGAACGCGCCGATCGGCTTCGGAAAGTTTTGAGAGATCGGCCCCAATCTCGGTGGGAGCAAAACGCGCGGTCATCTTTTCCAGCTGCGCGGCGTCCGGCATAGGCGTTTTCTCGGCCGCGGCCACCGTGGAAGCGATCCCAGTCAGCGCGAGGAGGGCGAGCAAAGGTTTTGCGGGCATGAGTTAACAAAGAGAAGGTTGGAAGACTGACAAGGCGAAAGAGGGGAGGCACAGACGCCCTACAACTCCGCACGTTCCAAAATTATTTGCCGTGGGCGGGATTGCGATCGGGGTACGGTGGCACTGGCGGAATGTCGTAGCGCTTGGTCTTGAGATCTTCTTTAATTTCCTGGACGGCGCGATCAAGCTGTTGATCTTCACCATGGAATTCCCGGGCCGGATCGTTATCCACCACGATGTCAGGATCGACTCCGTGGCTTTCGATAACCCATTCCTTGCCGGTTTTAGAGTAGGGCGCGAATTCCGGTTTGAAGAACTTGCCGCCATCAGTCAGGGGCAGAGATTCGCGAATGCCAATGACGCCGCCCCACGTGCGTTTGCCGATGAGTTTGCCCATCCCGAGGCTTTTGAAGCGGTAGGGGAAGATGTCGCCATCGGAGGCGGAAAATTCGTCAATCAACGTGACCATCGGTCCGGTGAAAGCGTTGGCTGGATCGGGCTGCGGAGCCGCGTTCCGGGCCACTTCAATCATGACGAACGCGCGTCGCAGTCGCTCGATGACCAGCGGTGAGACGAAGCCGCCGCCATTGCCGCGCACATCGATGATGAGCGCCTTTTTGCGAATCTGCGGAAAGAAAAGTTTGGTGAATTGATTCAAGCCCGGCTGGCCCATGTCGGGGACGTGAAGGTAGCCCACTTCGCCTCCGGTTTTTTTGCTCACCTCGTCGATGTTCTTTTGCACCCAGGCGAGATAGTAAAGAGGCGCCTCGTCGCCGATGGGCACGACGGTGACGTCGCGCGCGCCATCATCCGCCGGCTTGGAATTGACGCGGAGAATGACCTGCTTGTCCGCGGTGCCGATGAGTCCGTCGTAAATATTCGGAAGCGTGGAAACGGGCACGCCATTGACCGCCAGGATGTAATCACCGGGCTTGAGGTTGACGCCGAGGGCGGTGAGCGGCGAGCGCGTGCGCTTGTCCCAGTTCTGGCCCGGTAAAATCCGATCGATGCGATAAGCGCGGGTCGCGGGATCGCGGGAAAGCTCGGCGCCGAGCAATCCCAGCTTAATGCGTGGAGCAGGTGGACGTTCTACGCCACCGACGTAGGCGTGGCCATTGTTCAATTCGCCGATGAGCTCACCAAGCAGGTAGGTGAGATCGTTGCGGTGATTCACAAAGGGAAGAAGCGCGGCGTACTTGTCGCGCATGGCCGGCCAATCGATGCCGTTCATGGTTGGCGAATAGAAGAAATCGCGCATCTGCCGCCAGCATTCGAAATAGATCTGGTTCCACTCGGCATGGCGATCGAGCAGCAGATCGAGTCCTTCCAATTTGAACTCGTGATCCTTGGTTTCGATTTTTTCCTTGGGCAAATCGATGATGGCGTAATCTTTTTTCATTTTCACCAGCATCTTCTTGCCGTCGAAAGTGATTTGATAGGCGCTGGCGTCTCCCAAAACGGTCTCCTTGCGGTCCTTCAGGCTGTAGGCGCAGAGATGCGCGATCTTGTCTTCTCCCGGGCTCTCTTCGTCATCCTCCGCTTCCTGGTCCGCGATGGTGCGGCGCAAATAGAAGATGCGGTCGTCGACCATGCGAATGTCGCTGTAGCCGGCGGGGGCAATCTCCAGGCCGACCAGCCGGCTGGATAGACCGTCGGTATCAACCTTCACCACCACCGGCTTCTTCGGCTTTTCCTCCTTGGCTCCGCCTTTTTTGTCTTCGCCCTTCTTTTCCTCAGCGCCGTCCTTGTCCTTCTCCTTTTCTTTTTCCTTCTCCTTCTCGCCCTTGCCGACTTCATCGCTGCGCGGGGCCAGCGGCGATTCGGTCTCTTTGGCCAGGGTGACCAGGTAAACCCGCTGCATGTCGATGTAGACATTCTCAAATTCCTCTTCGCCAAAAGTGGGTTTGAAATCGCGCGCCGAACTCAGCAGGAGGTATTTGCCGTCATCGCTGAAGACGCAGTTGCCGGAGCCGTACCAATCGTCGGTCACGGGGAACTGCTGTTTCGCGGCCACGGAATAGAGCATGATCCTGGAGAGATTGTTGTCTTCCGGGCGTTGCCAGGTGATCCATTGGCTGTCGGGCGACCAGTTGTAGGAATCGAGTTCGCCGAACTTATCCTGGTCCACTTCGGTCACGGCCTTGGAGGCGACATCGACATAGCGCAGCCTTTGCAGCCGATCGGCCCAGAGAAGCTTGCGGCTGTCGGGCGACCACACCGCGCGGTAATAGTAAGTGTCGGCATGATTGGTCAGCTGAGTGGGCTGGCCTTTTCCGTCCTGTGCGCGCACGTAGAGTTCGTTCTCGCCGGTCGCGTCGGAATTGTAGGCAATCCACTTGCCGTCAGGCGACCAGACGGCGTCCCGCTCGTGCGCGTTGGAGGTGCGGGTGAGATCGCGCGCGGTGCCGTTCTTGGCGGGCACGGAGAAGAGATCGCCCCGGGCCACCACAATGGCGCGCTCCCCGTCGGGCGCGAGGTTGATCGACTCGATGTTCTTGGCGGCGTCCACCATGGTAGTGCGCCCGCCGGAGAAATCTTCGCGCACCCGGATGGGAACGCGGGTGGCCTGGCCACCGGCCAGATCGTAACGCCAGATGAAGCCGGCCTGTTCGAAAACGATGCTCTCCTTGCCGAGGGAGGGAAATTTGACGTCAAAATCCTTGAAGTGAGTGAGCTGTTTGACTTCCTTGCTCGTTAGGTCAACGGAGAAGAGATTCATGCGTTCCTCGCGGTCGGAGGCGAAGTAGATGCGGTTGTCCGGGCCCCACATCGGGCAGATATCCTGGGCGGGGTTATTCGTCAGGTTGGTCGTTTGGCCGGTTTTGAAATCGTAAATCCAGACGTCGTCGGCCATGCCCCCACGGTAATGTTTCCAGGTGCGGAACTCGCGGAAGACGCGGTTAAAAGCCATCTTGGAATCATCCGGCGAGAACGAAACAAATCCGCCGCGCGGGACGGGGAGCTTGTCCGGCAGCTCACCGGTTAGGCCGACGGTAAAGAGCTGGCCGATGAAATCGTTAAATGATTTCATGCGCGAGCGGAAAGCGACCAGCGGTTGGGT
>DASXIK010000226.1:0-3863 GCA_036498025.1 Chthoniobacterales bacterium | reverse complement strand
CTGATGGCGGGCTCGCTGGCGCAACATGATTATGCCACGGCGGCGCGGTACCTCGAGGCCAAACGCTTGCGGGGAACAGCGGGACGCGGGGACATTCTTCTACTGGCCTATGTTTACTGTCAGGCCGGAGAGGTGGCGAAGGCCGAGGCCGTGGCGGCGACTCTCGGCTCCGATCGGAGCGATGCGTCGACCGATTGGATGTGGGGGAAATTGCAGGCCGAGTTCGGCTTTCGGCCTCCTCGTTAGGCCACTCTACCGTCGCCTCGTTCGACGGACGGCTCGGAGAGCCGTCCCTACCTGTTGCGGCATTTAAGCGCGGTGAACACGCTCAGTAATTTTTCGCCACGTTCGTCAAAGCAATTGGTAGGGATCAACGTCCACCGTGACGATCACGTCCTCGGGGAAGGGAAGTTTGTCCAGGGTCTCGCGAATCCGGCGGCTCAGCCGCATGATAGCCTGACCGCGCAGCAGAATATGAAAGCGGTATTGGCCCTGCAGTTTCTCCAAGGGCGCGGGAGACACCTCACCGATCATGAATTCGCTTCCGATATTTTCCTTCAAGCGTCGCTGCAGCGTTTCCGCCGAGAACTGAGCACGGGTCCCGTGCGCAGACCGGACCGTCATGAGGACGGCGTGTTTGAACGGCGGAAAATCGCAACGCTCCCGAAATTCGATCTCCTGCTGGAAGTAACCCGCAAAATCATGATGCCGCGCGAATTGAATCGAAGGACTGAACGGGGTAAACGTTTGCACAAATACCTCACCCGGCGTTTCTCCCCGCCCGGCCCGGCCCGCGACCTGGGTGAGCAGCTGAAAGGTTCGTTCGCCGGCGCGAAAATCCGGCATGTGCAATGCGAGATCGGCATTGATGATTCCGACCAGGGTCACGTTGGGAAAATGCAGGCCCTTGGCAATCATCTGCGTGCCCACCAGGATATCGATCTTGCCCGCGCGAAAACTGCGCAACGTGTCGCGGTAGGCCTCCTTGCGCGACATGGAATCGGCGTCCATGCGCCGCACCACCGCCTGAGGAAAGGCCTGGGTCACGGTCGATTCCACTTTCTCGGTGCCGAACCCGGAGTAGATGAGCGCGTCCTTGCCGCAGGCGGGACATTTTTTCGGGACGGCGGCGGCGTGGCCGCACAAATGACAACTCAAGCGCGCGATCTGCCGGTGAAAGGTCAGGGCGACACTGCAGTTAGGGCAAATCCGCGCCTCGCCGCATTCGCTGCAGAGAAGCGAAGTGGAAAAGCCGCGGCGATTGAGAAAAAGGATGGTCTGCTCCTTCCGCGCCAGACGACCCTCCATGGCGGCGCGAAGTTTTTCGGAGAGGATGGTCAATGATTTGGCTTTGCGTCGTTCCTGGCGCAAATCGACGATGCGCATGAGCGGCATCTGGCATTGATCGACTCGCTGCGTCAGCGTGCTCAGGACGTATTTGCCGGTGGTGGCGTTGAAATAACTTTCCAGGGAAGGCGTGGCGGTACCCAGGAGCACGACGCACTTCTCCATTCTGCCTCGCACCACGGCGACGTCGCGCGCGTGATAGCGCGGGGCTTCCTCCTGCTTGTAGGTGGTTTCGTGTTCTTCATCCACCACGATGAGGCCGAGATTTTGCAACGGTGCGAAGACGGCGCTGCGCGCGCCGATGACGATGCGGGCGCGCCCGGAGTTGATCTTGTGCCATTCATCATGCCGTTCGCCCTCGGAAAGATGGCTGTGCAACACGGCCACGAGATCGGCTCCTTCGGAAAATCGTCCCTTGAACCGTTCCACCGTTTGCGGCGTTAAGGAAATCTCGGGAACGAGCACGATGGCGCTCTTTTTCTGATTGAGCGCGATGCGGATGGCCTGCAGATAAATCTCGGTTTTGCCGCTGCCGGTGACGCCATGCAGGAGGATGGGGCGCGCCTGCGCCGGGAATTCGAGCGCCTTCTTCACTTCCGCGAGGGCCACGATCTGCTCGGGGTTCATGGCCAGATTGCTTGTGGCCAGAAATTGCTCGTCCGCGTGGGGATCGCGCGCGACCGCAGTCTGCTTCAACTCCACCAGTCCGCGTTTCACCAGGGCGCGGAGCGTTTGATTGTCGAGTGACGTTTGGCGCAGCAAATCCGTAGCCGCCATCGGCCCTGGAAGTTTTATGATGGCCTCGAGCAACTCCGCCTGCCGGGGCGCGCGCCGGCGCAATTTTTCGATTTCCTCGGCGGGCAGGCCGGCGCGAGGAAGAACGAACATCTGCTTTTTCCATCCCACTTCCGCTTTGCGCACGACCTGTGGAAGGAGGCTGCGAATGACAGCTTCAATGGGACAACAGTAATAGGAGCTCATCCATTGACCCAGCTCCAGCAACTGGGGGCTGAGCGCCGGTGTTTCGCCGACCACGGCTTCGATTTCGCGCAAGCCCCGGGCATCGCTGTGCTCGAGCAACCTGACCACTGTGGCCAGGGCGGATTTGTCGCGGAAAGGCACGCGCAAACGCGAACCCACGGAAACGCGGCCGGCCAGCGCCTCGGGAACAGCATAATCCAACTCGCGGTGAATGGCGCGATCGATGATCACCCGGACAAAGCGACTCCCGGGCGGGGCAAGCACGCTGGAATCTAATTGATCGGGCGGACGATGCATGGATTGATGCTGGCTGTGAGCGGCTCCGTGTGGAATGTCTGTGTGTTTCTTCCGTCTGCCTCAACATGATCCGATTCGCCTATAAATTCACGCTTTGCCTGCTGCTGGCGCTGGCGGCCGGATTTGGCTGTCGGGCGCTGCGTTCGGGGGACCCGGCCTATGTCTTCTACGAGTGGGTCAGCCCGGCCCGCTTCGGCCAATACGATCGCCTGATCCGGTCGGTGGCCGTGAAGCACGATCTCGATCCCATGCTGGTGAAGGCAGTAGTCTGGCGGGAGAGTCGTTTTGATCCCCGCAAGTATGGAACAGCCGGAGAGCGTGGCCTGATGCAGGTGAGTGAAAAAGCCGCTAACGAATGGGTGCGAGAGAATAATATTGAAAACTTCCGCGTGGAGGAATTGTTCGATCCGCGGAAAAACCTCGAAGCCGGCACCTGGTATTTGCAGCGGGCTTTGAAGCGCTGGGAAGAGCAGTCCGATCCGCTTCCTTTCGCCCTGGCCGAATACAATGCCGGGGCCAGCCGTGCGCAAAGATGGGCCGGTGCCGCGTCCGGCCAGCCCGTGTCCGCCGATCAATTTTTGCGGAACATTGATTTCCCGAACACGCGCAATTACGTCGATTCAATCATCGATCGGTACCATTTTTACCGGCGCCGCGGGCGAATGTAGATTTGTCGCCGGCGGCGGCGGTGGCCGGGTCACGCGGAGCCGGGCAAAAAGATGGGTGCCCGCGCCGACAGGAATCTTCGCCTTGATGACTTGAATGTCGCCGGTGACAGCGCCGGGCTCATCCTGCGTGGTGGCGGTTGTCCAGTTCATCAGGTCGCTCGATTGCTCGACCGTGTAGGTGAGGTCGCTGTTCGGGACGAGGAGCTTGTTGTAGGTCAGCGTCAGGAAATTTCCCTCAAAACCAACCTGCGGAGTGGCGATGACACTGCCGATCCAGGCCAGCTCGGAGGAAATGCGGCTGTCATAAAAGCCGGTGGGCACCGGGTCAGGGCCGCTGATCAAAGTGAAATTCGTGCCGTCGTAGGTGTAGTAGCCACGGGCATCGAAAATAGCCGCCGCAAATTCAGAAGCGATGTCCGGCATGGCGTAGAGATCATCCACCGCGTAATTGATGCCGGCGAGTTTCCAGACACCATCGCCGCTGTCATTAAGAAAGATCGCGCCGCCCGAATCGTTGGCGGAAAGATGGGATTCATTCGGATGATCGTTAGGCTGAACGTGCTCATCAAA
>DASXIK010000225.1:0-4765 GCA_036498025.1 Chthoniobacterales bacterium | reverse complement strand
CGGGCGGAAATCGATCGACTGCAGGCGCAGGTGGGCGAGCAGAAAGGCCTGCTCTCACGGCAGACGCGCGAGATCGATTTGCTCAAGACGGACCCGACGTATCTGGAAACCATCGCCCGGGATCGTCTCGACCTGATGAAGGAAGGCGAAACCATTTTCCGCCTGGAAGGCAACAAGCCGTAGCACTCTTCCTGTAGCCACGGCGCTCTGTCGCCGTGCCATTCCGAGGCAGGAGGCTTTGCGCATTGCGCCGGGGTTTGTTATCTTGCTCGATGGCTAATGAACTTCCGGATTTTGATGCGGCGGATCTGAAGTCCCGCGTGGACGAGCTGCGGAGGTTCCTTTGACCTCCCCAAACTCCAGGAAAAGTTAGCCGCCGTCGAGGCGCGCATGAGCGCGCCGGATTTCTGGAACAACCGCGAACGCGCCCAGGGCGATGTCGAGGAGGTTTCGCGCCTGCGCTCGCTCATTAATCCCTTCTACGAACTGGAACGGGAAATCAACGATTTCGACGCTCTGCGCGAGTTGGCCGCCGAGGAATCCGATGCGACCGCTCGCGCTCAGGCGGAGCAGGAGGTGGCCAAAGAGCACGCCCGTTTGGTGCACAAGCTCGAGGAGTTCGAGCTGCGCCAGTTTCTCTCGGGTGAGAACGATCTCGCCGGCGCCTTCGTGACCATTCACTCCGGGGCCGGCGGGACGGAATCGTGCGACTGGGCCGACATGCTTCTGCGCATGTATCAGCGCTGGATCGAGCGGAGCGGATACAAATCGCAAACCGTGGATATTCAGCAGGGGGAGGAAGTGGGGATTAAGTCGGTCACGCTTTTGGTCACGGGCGAGTATGCCTACGGACATTTGCAGACGGAACGCGGGGTCCATCGGCTCGTTAGGATTTCACCCTTCGATGCCAACAAGCGGCGGCACACTTCCTTCGCCAGTGTGGATGTCGTCCCGGAGATCGCGGAGTCGGCCCCTATCGAAATCAATCCGGCGGACCTGCAGGTGGATACGTTTCGCGCCGGGGGCAAGGGCGGGCAGAACGTGAACAAGGTGGAAACCGCCGTGCGCATTTCACACCGGCCGAGCGGCATTGTCGTGGCCTGCCAGGCGGAACGCAGCCAGGGGCGAAACCGCGAGCTGGCCATGAAGATGTTAAAGGCCAAGCTTTACGAAATCGAGCAGGACAAGAAACGCGCGGAGATTGACCGCCAATACGGGGAGAAAGGCGACATCGCGTGGGGCAGCCAGATTCGTTCCTACGTGTTTCAGCCCTATCAAATGGTGAAGGACCACCGGACGGGAGCGGAGACGAGCAATGTGCAAGCGGTGATGGATGGCGATATCGACATGTTTATCCAGGCGAAATTGCGGGGATTGAAGGCGAAGAGCGACGAGAACGGGGAGGTCTAACAAGCGTGCGTTTCGGGGTGGTCGTGCCTTGGAATTGAGCAAACGCTCAACGTCCAACGCTCAACTTTCAACGTTCAAGTCTCGTTAGGTAGGGACGCATCTCCGAGTGGTTCATCCGCGGAGTGGACGGCGCAGCGCGCCGTCCCTACCTGACGGGGACGAGCTTTAGCTTGAACCGGGCATCGAATTTTCCGCGGCTATATTGGCGGCAGCAGGCCAGACAAGCGCTGGCTCGCCGGATCCGGCGAACGCGTGGAAAACTGCGCCGGCAGTTGGGACATCTATAATGGTAGCGCCGAGTACGGCGTAGCACCGGAAACGGGAGTTGATGGCAGCGCACTTCATCGGGGATTCCAAGGTCGCAACAAGCCTGGCGCCACTCCGCGCCATGCGGTGAAATGTTTCGCCGGCCCGTGCGGAAGTGCGCCAGCAAATGGGCGAGTTCATGTCGCAGAGTTCGGTCGATCTCGGCGGCTCCGTGATCGCGCAGACGGGGATTGAGCGAGACGAAAGTGTGCCTGAAATCTGCACGACCAGCGCAGGTGCGGAGCCGCGGATTCCATTCGACGCGAACCCTGTCGGATAGGGCGCCTGCACCAATTTGACGCAGAAGTTTGCGCGCTTCGATCTCGAGATCGTGATCGCGTCCTCGTGGCAATTGCAGGACAACCGCTCCGGCTGCCGTCCTGGAACGATTTGGCAGGCGGAGCGCCCGCCCGACAACGGCAGCGGATTGATCCGTAGCGGCTTCAGCGTTTCTGCTGGGAGCGAAGATCAGTTCGAGCTGCCTAAACAACAGCATAGTCCCGGCGCATCGCTTTCGTTTGGGCCAGCCGTTGCTCAAGGCCGGCGATCTTTTGGACAGTCTCGGTGATTTCTTCGGCGGTGGTTTGCCGGCCTAACGAAAATCTAATGGCTGAGCCGGCGCGATCCCGGGGCAGGCCCATGGCCAGGAGGACGTGGGAGGCCACGACCGATCCGACCATGCAGGCCGATCCGCTGGAAGCGCAAATTCCTTCGAGGTCGAGCGCCATGAGCATGGTCTCGGAGTCGAGCCCGGGAAAGCTGACATTCAGCGTGTTGCCCAGGCCATTGCCGGACCCGCTATTTTGCTGCACCCCCGGAAAGGCCGCGGAAATTCCGCTCCAGAGCAGGTCGCGCAATCCGGCCTGGCGCGCGCTCTCTTCGCTCTGTCCACTCATGGCGTAGACCGCCGCCGCGGCCATTCCGGCAATGGCGCAGGCGTCTTCCGTTCCGGGCCGGCGCTGATTTTCATGGGCGCCGCCGAACATGATCGGCTCGATGGCCAGGCCGCTGCGCAGGAAAAGCAGGCCCGCGCCTTTGGGCCCGTAAAATTTGTGGGCGGCGAAACTGGCAGCGTCGACCAAAGAAAGATCGGTCTCGATCTTGCCGAAGGATTGCACCATGTCGCTATGCAGGAGCACGCCGCGGGCACGGCAAATTTCCGAGATTTCGCGAAGCGGCTGAATGACGCCGGTCTCGTTGTTGGCCGCCATGATGGAAACGAGAATGGTCTCGGGCCGGATGGAACTGCGCAGGTGATTGAGATCGATCGTGCCGTCGGGACCGACGTTGATCCAGCTGACCTCGAAACCTTCCGCTTTCTGCAAATGCTCCACCGCATGGAGCACGGCGTGATGCTCGGTGCGGCAACTGATCAGATGCCCTCCTTTGGCGGAGTGCGCCCGGGCCAGTCCGAGCACGGCGAGGTTGTTCGCTTCCGTCCCGCCGCCGGCGAAGATCAACTCGTTAGGCTTGGCCCGCAGCAGGCCGGCGAGCGCATCGCGCGCCTGATCAATGGCGGCGCGGGCCAGGCGTCCGGCGGCATGAACGCTCGAAGGGTTGCCGAAGGACTGGTCGAGGCAGGGCAGCATGGCCGCGCGCGCTTCGTCGCATAACGGCGTGGTCGCGTTGTAATCCAGGTAGATCATGTTCGCCCGGGAGCTGGCTTTCATCCGGTGAACTCGGCGGGGGCGTCCGCCGCCTTGCGCTTGCGCTTGGGCACGATCTGCAACTGCTTCTCCTCGTAATAAACCAGCGAATCGGGCGGCACACTTTGCACCAGGAAAACGTTCCCGCCGATGGTGCTGCGTGCCCCGATAACGGTTTCGCCGCCGAGCACGGTGGAGTTCGGATAAATGGTGACGTCATCTTCCACGGTGGGGTGACGTTTGCCGCCCTTTTTGATGCGGCCCTGTTGATCTTTTTGGAAACTGCGCGCGCCCAGGGTAACGACATGATAAAGCTTCACGCGCGCCCCGATCTCGCAGGTCTCACCGATGACGACACCGGTGCCGTGATCGATGAAAAAATGCGGGCCGATTTTCGCGCCGGGATGAATGTCGATGCCCGTGCGGCTGTGGGCCCATTCGGTCATCATGCGCGGAATGAGAGGCAGTTCCTTTTCATAGAGAAGATGGGCCATGCGTTGAACGGCAATGGCCTCGAGCGACGGATAGGCCAGCACAATTTCCTCATAGCTCCGCGCGGCCGGATCGCCTTCATAGGCGGCGTCGATATCTTTCCAGATCATTTTGCGAAGCTCCGGCAATTGGGAGATGAAATCGGCCAGGATTTCCTCCGCCTGGCTTTCTACATCCTCCGGCGTGCGGGTTCTTCCGAAACTCTTGCAAATCTCGGCCTTGAGCCGTTGGCGCAGACTTTGCACGCGGCGGCGGGTGGTTTCCGGCAAATCTTCCGAGCGGACGAGGGCTTCGCCGCGAAATCCGGGAAACATCAGGCTCATGAGATCCGCGCAAAGCGCATCCACGGCGGCGCGGGAGGGGAGAACGGCGGCCACATCCAGGTAGTTGATGCCACCGGTTTCGCTGTAGGTTTGCAGCAATTCCTCGACGGCGCGTTCCTCTTTGGATTCCACAGGATGGAAAGTATGACGAGGGGCCGCTGCTAGCAATGTCTCTCTCCGGAATGTATTAACCTTTTGACGCTTCGGCGTACGCATTAAGGTTGGACCCTCGGATGAAACCTTTTGAGATTGTTGGCCTGCCTCCCGATGAGTTGAGCGCGTTCCTTTCGGCGACCCATGCGGATCCTTTCCGCGTCCTTGGCCCCCATCGCGTGGGCGACGACCTGGCCATCCGCGTTTTCCGGCCGGACGCGCAGAAGGTGGAAGTTTTGGTGAACGGTTCGACGGACGCGCCGATCGAGGCCGAGAGAATTCATCGGGACGGATTCTTTTGCGCGCGCGTTCCGCAGGCCACGCGCGAACTCGATTACCATCTGCGCCTGACCTCCATGGTGAACACGCAGTGGACCGCGCGCGACCCGTATCGCTACGGCCCGATCATGGGAGAAATTGATCTGCACCTGTTTG
>DASXIK010000224.1:0-15199 GCA_036498025.1 Chthoniobacterales bacterium | reverse complement strand
AAACTCTTAACGCATCACCTTCTCTATGACCGACCTGCAAACGCCGCCACCATTGCCGAAAACGCAGCCTTCTTTCACCCGCCGCTATAGCACCATCCTGAAGCTCCTCGGTGTCGGAGCCCTCACTTTGATCCTCCTCATCCCGTTGGGCATGATTTCCGGAGTCCTGAGCGACCGACTGGCGCGGCGCAACGAGGCGGTCGCGGATATTACTTCTTCGTGGGGCAAGGAACAGAACATCATCGGACCGATCCTCGGTATTCCCTATCAATACCGGATCAAGGCCATCAAAGAGATCGCCGGCCCAGACGGTCGCATGGAGCGGCGGGAAGTCGAGGAGACGGCCGTGGGCAACGCCTATTTCTTGCCGGAAGAACTTAACCTAACGGGTGACGTCGGCACGCAAACATTGCACCGCGGAATTTACGATGCCGCAGTGTTCCGCGCGCAAGTGAAGTTATCCGGAAAATTCGCGCCGCCTGATTTCGCGGCGCTGAAGATTGACCTCAAAGACGTGCAGTGGAAGGACGCCTTTCTGACCATCGCGGTGAGCGACCTGCGAGGCACGCAGGAGGGCTTGGTGCTGGACTGGGGAGGCGCACGGCGGCCGTTGCTGCCCGGCTCTCAGGTGCCCGGATATACCGCCGGCGCTACCGCTCCGCTCGGTTTGGCCGGCGCGATTGACCAGGCGATCGACTTTTCCATTCCTCTGGACGTCAACGGGAGCGGCGGAATTTTCTTTGCACCGTTCGGGGTGCAAAACCACGCCAGCCTGAAATCCAACTGGCCGGACCCGGCCTTTCGCGGATCGTTCCTGCCGGCGGAACGGTCGGTTCGACGCGATGGGTTCGACGCGAGTTGGAAGATTTCGTACTATGGGCGTGACTACCCGCAGCAATGGACCAGCCAGGCCGGGAACGAGCGTTTTACGATCCGTTCCGTGTCCGACTCGCTTTTCGGCGCGCAGTTTCTTTCGCTGCTCGACGCCTATCGTTATGTCGAGCGCTCCATCAAATATGGAATTCTCTTTCTCGTGCTCGTTTTCACTACCTTCTTCCTGTTCGAAGTGACAGCGCGTCAGAAGATTCACCCGTTTCAGTACCTGATGGTGGGAGCCGCTCTCTGCTTGTTTTATCTGCTCCTGCTATCGGTGTCGGAGTTTGTCGGATTCGGCCCGGCCTATCTGGCGGCGGCCGTGGCCTCGACGGTGCTGATCACCTGGTATTGCCACTCGTTCCTCGGCGGCGGTCTGCGCACCCTCATGATTGGCGCCGGCCTGGCCGGAGTTTATACGTTCCTTTACATCACCCTGCGGCAACAGGATTACGCGCTGCTCATGGGCGCGATCGCGCTCTTCCTGGTGCTGGCCCTGGTCATGTATGTGACGCGCAAGGTGGACTGGTATGCGCGCGAGAGCAGCTGACGCGCGGGTCAGGCCGCCAGGAGCACGGTGGGCTGAACCGGAGCGAGAATCCCGCCGAATTTCGGATAAAGGAATTTGGTCACGGGGACGTAATCAGGCGCCATGGCGGCGGCACGGTTGAGCCCGGCCTCCCGGAGCCAGATAAGAGAGGCGCGTAACAGAAGCGTGCCGAAGCCGCGGTTGCGATATTCCGCGAGGATGCTCGGCCCGATGACCAAGTGCTCCGCCGCCGCTGAATCGGGATGCAGCAGGGCGGCCCCAATAATGCGCTGCCCGTGACGCAAAGCCAGGCAGCTTTGCGTTTCCGAGGGAAGAGCAGCGTCGAGGCGCAACTGAATTGTCCGCATGACTTCACTGATGGCCGGATTCCAAGCGGGGTCGAGGAGAAACGAGCTGGAGAAAACTTTGCGCAACGCCATTCCGTCATCGGCGGTCGCTGGAGAAATCCTGTAGTGCCCGGGCAAATCCCCCGCGCCGGCGGGGATCTTGCCCAGATCCCACGTGAATTGGACCCATTTGATCAGTTTCATCACCACGCCTCCCATCTTGGACACCTGCGATATCCAAAGGTTTCAATCAATTTTGTCCGTTCTTCCTTCCCACACAAATCAATTCGCGGGAAATCGCGAGTTTGTTCGCGGATGGAATCGGCCGCGGCAGCTGAATCGCCTAGAGCGCCTGCACACTCTTCAGCATTTCGTTGAAAGACTGATAGAGTTCGCGATGCTGGGTCACGCCTCGACGGAGAACCGGCTTGAGGTTGGCCAGGTCGGCGATGTTGATGATCTGATCAACACTTTGCACGAAGGCGCTCATGGCATCGTTGGTGGCGAATCTGTGACTCAGCAAAACAACGAAATGCTCGCGGCGGCGGGCGTCGCGCCTCTTGGCCATTTCGCGCAGGAGCGGATTCGTTTCGAGCGTGGCGTTCTTAAAGTTCTCGTAGATCACGACCACGTCATAGGTGTAGGTCTTCAGCTTCACACTGACGTCCTCCTCGAAAAGGCCAAGGTGAACCTTGTAGGTCATGTCGATCAATTGCGGCACGATGATTTTCTGGTACTGCTGGTGATCGACGCAAACGAGCGCGGTGTTATCACCGAGATCAACAAAACTGGGATCAACTTCTGGTTCCATAAAGTCTCCTATTGGAAGGCATTAGCCGGAAGGTCGAGGCGCAGTCCGGAATCGAGTTCGGTATTGATGCCGCGCGCCTTTTGGATCAGATCGACGCCGCGGGTAACTTTTCCTTTTCTCGATGCATAAACTCCCGCCGTCTCCTCGGTGATGTGGCCGGCTTCATAGGCGTTCAGGATCGACTGGTCGAATGTCATCCAGCCGAACGGTGAGCTGGCCTCGATGATTTCATAGAAGCTGCGGTGCTCGCCTTCACCAAGGGCCACGGTTTCCCGGGTGCGCAGGTTATTGCCGAGAATTTCGGTCAACAACTGACGACCGCCGCCGACCCGGGGGGCCAGGCGCTGGCTGACAATGTAGCGCAGGGAATCGGAGAGCCGGATGCGCAACTGCTTTTCTTCTCCGAGCGAGAAGAGGCCGAGAATACGGTTGATCGACTGGCCGGCATCGACCGTGTGCAAAGTGCTGAGCACCAGGTGGCCGGTTTCGGCGGCCATCAACGCCACCTCCACCGTGGCGCGATCGCGCATTTCGCCGACGAGAATCACCTTGGGCGCCTGACGCAGGGCGGCCCGAAGCCCGTTCGGGTAGTTGTTGAAGTCGTGGCCCAGCTCGCGCTGATTAAACGTGGCTTTCAACTTCGGGTGCACGAATTTGATCGGATCCTCGAGGGTGATGACGTGCACCGGTTGCGTCTCGTTAATCTCACTGAGAATCGCTGCCAGCGTCGTCGTCTTGCCGCTGCCGGTAGCGCCCGTTACCAGGACGAGGCCGTTCTTTTCTTTGGCCACTTCCTTGAAGATCGGGGGCAGCTGCAAAGACTCAACGGTGGGCACATGGGCCTCCAATTTGCGCAGCACCACGGAGAAATTGCCCTGTTGGCGGAAGATGCTGACGCGAAAGCGCGCTTCATTATCGAGCGAATAACTGCAATCGCACGAGCCGGCTGTGAAATAATCGTAAATCAGACGGCGGTTGCCCTGCATGATGGTCAGGGCGATTTGCTCCGTCTGGTAAGGAGTCAAAGCCTCAATCGGCGGATCGACGTAAACCGGCTTGAGTTCACCAAAATCTTCCACCTGCAGCGGATGACCCACCGAGAAATTGAGATCGGAAATGCCATCGTAGGTCTTGAGCATGGCCGAAAGGATTTTGTCTAAGTCTGGAGTTCTCATTGTTTTATTCTTCTGACCCGTCCGCGGGCGGCTCCTTGAGAAACTGGCGAAACTTCTTTTTTTCCATGGCTTTGTCGTAGGCTTCTTCCGGGCTGATGCGCAGGTTGCGCAAGTGGTCCATGATGGCGTCGTCCAGCGGCTGATTGCCCTTCTTCTTGCCGACCTGAATCATGCCCGGGATCTGGTGCGTCTTGGCTTCGCGCACGAGATTGGCGATGGCCACATCCACCACCAGAATTTCCAGGGCGGCGACCCGGCCCGGTTTATCGATGCGTTTAAAAAGATTCTGCGCAACCACGCCCTTGAGCGACTCCGCCAGGGTGGCGCGGATTTGATTCTGCTGATGCGTGGGAAAGACGTCGATGACGCGGTCGACCGCCTTGGAAGCGCTCGAGGTATGCAGCGTTCCGAAAACCAGGTGACCCGTGGCCGCCGCGGTCAGAGCCAACTCAATGGTTTCGAGGTCGCGCAGCTCACCCACCAGCAGGATGTCCGGATCTTCACGCAAGGCGCCGCGCAGAGCGGCGGCAAAGGAACGCGTGTGCACGCCCACCTCGCGATGCTGCACGAGACAGTTTTGGCTGCGATGCACGAATTCAATTGGGTCTTCCACGGTGATGATGTGATCCTGGCGCTGAAGGTTGGCGTAATCCATCATGGCAGCCAGCGTGGTCGATTTGCCCGAGCCGGTCGGGCCCGTAACGAGAATGAGCCCCTTCTTCAACATGGGAAATCTTTTCAAGACCGCAGGCAGACCGAGATCTTCCACCGTCAGGACGGTTGACGGAATCAAGCGGAAGACCGCAGAGATGCCGTACTTTTGTTGAAAGAAATTGGCGCGATAGCGGGCCACGCCCGGAACCTCGTAGCCGAAATCGACGTCGGAAGTTTCTTCGAAGATCTTAATTTTCCCTTCGGGCGCGATTTCGTAAACCATCGCCTTGAGTTCGTCATTCTTCAGCGGCGGAAAATCGACGCGCACGAGGTCGCCGTTAATCCGCAACATCGGCGGATTATTAGTCGCCAGGTGAAGGTCGGAGGCCTTCTGCTCCGACATCAGTTTAAAAAAAGCGTCAATCCGCGCCATGGGGTAACCTCCCCGTAACAAGCTAAATTGATGCCAGAGAGGACAGCATCATCCGGGCGCGGGGCCCGTCCTTCGCCTAATGCAGCCCTTGGCGGGCAGCATCCAAAGTCGAGCGAATCTGCGCGAGCAGCTTCTCGACGGTGTAGGGCTTGGGAATAAAACCGCGCAGGCCCTGCGCCAGCATGGAGCTGATCTTGCTTTGCTCGGCGAAACCGCTGCTCAAGACCACGTTGATCTTTGGATTCAAGCAGCGCAATTCGTCGAAAACGGCGTCGCCATCCATGATGGGCAGGAAAAAGTCCAAAATCACGAGGGCAATCTGTTTGCCGATGCGCTCGTAAATCTTGAGCGCGGCCACTCCGTCGTGCACCACAATCACCCGGTAGCCTTCATCCACCAGCATGTCGGCCGCCAGTTCCGCCACCTCCTTTTCATCTTCAATGAAAAGGATCAGTTCCCGGTTGCCCTCGGCATTCTTTACGACGATATCCGCCGGAATGGGCGCGTTGGACGTTCTCGGGGTGGCCGCCATGGCGGTCGACTTCCCCGCCTCGGTCACCTTGGCCACGGCCGCCGTCAGTTTGGAAATCGCCTCCTCCACAGGCGAAGTTCGAATCGTGGCGAGCTGAGGTGACGCGCTCGGCACGGGCGGAGGCAAAACAGTGAACGGGCTGTGCGGCGGAGCCGGCGGCGTTGCCTTGGAAGTAGCGATGGTGGTCTCCAGAATCTTCGAGGTCACCCGGTCGAACAAAGCCTGCGCCGTTTTCGCGGCCAGCTCGACACGCTCACCGAGCAAATCGATGTAGTTGTATTCGCCCTTGTGGCGGCGAGCCAGGTCGGAGTAGCGCGAGATCTGTTGCAGGATGGAATTCAGATCGGTGGAAGTGGTGGCAATCCACTTCAAGTCATCCTGGTCAAGCACAGTGGGGCCTTGTCGTGTCATTGGTCAAAGGTATTCAAACGGGGCGAGTGAGAGCGAAAGTTGCAGCAATCAGCATAAACAAAGAGCCTTACAAAAATTAGCACGCTTCATGCCGTGCCGGGCGATCAGGGGACGGGGCAGAAATCCTTTCACAAACAAGAACACTCTTCGGTTTATAATAGGGCATGCAGAAATGGTTCCGCGATGGCTTCTACGCCGGTGCCGGGGTGGCTCTGGCGCTCGGCATCTACCTCCTGTGGCTGTGGGGAGCCGAGCATCAAGTGCGCCTGCATACCGACCATCTCCTCAGCACGATGGAGAGCCGGGATTGGGCAAAATTCGCCGGGTTCCTGGCGGACGATTACCACGACCAATGGGGACAGGATCACGCGCGGGTCCTGGAACGAACGCGCGCGGTTTTCGGCTATCTCCGCGGCATCCGCCTTGTCCCGGGCTATGCCATCGTACAGGCTGCGAACGGCCAGGGGACCTGGCAGGCCAGCGTAACAATCGAAGGGGACAACGGTGAACTGGCGACGATCGTGAAAGAGAGAGTCAATGCTCTGGCCACGCCGTTTACCCTGGAATGGCGCCGCCAGTCGAACAAGCCGTGGGACTGGAAGCTGGTGCGCGTGTCCAACCCCAACCTCGAAATTCCGGCAACAGGATTCGAGTAACCGGACCGCCGGTGGGCTGCGACTATTTCCCGAGAGCGTGCCGCAATTCGCTTCTGGCCGAGTCGATCTCTTTCTGGGTGTGGTTGCACAGCAGAATGGCGCGGAGCTTGTCGCCTTGATAGTAACGGCTCGTAAATTTCTTCTTGGCGTGACTTCCCTTTATCTCGACCCGGCTCGGCTGGATGCTGAAGTCGCCCACAAAATCCATGCGCAAATCGAACATCTCCGTCCAAAAATACGGTATCTGCTCATATTTAATGCGTTTCTTGCCGGTCATGTTGGCCCCGGCCACCAGGCCCTGTTCACGCGCGTTCTCCCAGTGCGTTTGTCGCCGGACCCCACCCATGAGGCGATCCGGATAGAATGCCAGGTCGCCCACGGCAAAAATCCCCTTCTCTTCCGTCTCGAGATACTCGGTCACGGGAGATCCATGCGGCCCGGAAAGCGGGGTATTCCTGACCAGATCCAGGTTGGGTTCCGCGCCGCAGGCCACCACCGCGAGACCCGCGGGAACGCGGTTGCCGCTTTTGGTTTGGATGTTGCGCAACACGGTCTTGCCTTCAAACCCGTTCAGACTTTCACCCATCAACATGGTTACGCCATGCTTCGCAAAATACTCGGTGAGCCAGGCGGCGAGTTCGGGATCCACGTAGCGATTGAGCAGATGGGCGTTTCGATGCATGATGCTCACTTTGAGCTTCGTCATGCGCAGGCTTGCGGCCGTTTCGCATGCGAGTAAACCGCCACCCACCACCATGACCGTTTTCTCGACGTGGCCCATCTCCCGCAGGGCCAGGGCATCGCGGATCGTGCGCAGATAGATCACATTGCCCAAGCCAACGCCGGCGACGGGCGGACGATGGGGCCGGCTGCCCATGGCGAGACACGCCTTGTTAAACTCGATGCTCTCGCCATTGCCGAGAACGGCCACGCGGCGATCAATGTTAAACTGAGTGACCACCGTCCCCAGCCTCGTTTCAATCTTGTGCGCGTGGTACCAGCGCTCGTCATAGTGCGCCAATTTCTTCACCTGCGGCGTTTTCTCACGCATGAATTCCTTCGAGAGGAGCCATCGCTGGTAGGGATGAAGAGCCTCGGCTCCGACCAGCGTGACGGATCCCCGCTTGTCGTATTTCCGAATGCCTTCGCAGGCGCTGGCTGCGCCAATGCCGCCGCCCACAATGAGATAGTCTCGTTGAATCATTTAGGAAGAATGGACCTTAGAAAATGGGTTGCTCCGGTGGCGAGGAAAAATTCAACAATTCGCCACCCCCCAAGAGGCCGCCGCCTCACCTACCATCTAAAGCACGGCCCGGCAAATGACGACCGAGGCGATAACCCCGGTAAGATCAGCCAGTAGGCCCGCGGGAATGGCGTGGCGGGTTTGTTTGACTCCGACCGATCCAAAGTAAACGGCCGCCACGTAAAAAGTCGTCTCCGTGCTTCCGTAAATGGTCGCAGCCGTCAGGCTAACGATGCTCTCCGGACCCAGCCGATGGATGATGTCAGTCAGGAGGGCGAGCGTGCCGCTGCCGCTCAGCGGGCGCATCAGGGCAAGGGGAAGAAGGTCGGGCGGGAAATGCAGCGGCCGCAGAATCGGGGCGAGCGCGCTCTGCAGCAGTTCGATGCCGCCCGCTCCCTTGAACATGCTGATGGCGACCAGCATGGTGACGAGGAAAGGAATGATGCGGAGAATGACATTGAAGCCCTCTTTGGCGCCTTCCACGAATTCGTCGTAAACCTTGATCCCGCGCGCGGCAGCGTAGACCGGGAAAAAACTGAGAAGAAACGGGATTGCCAGGAGCGAGAGCGCGTTCACGGACCGGACAAATCCATTTTGCCCGGCCGCATCAGCCGGCGGCGTCAGCCCAAACAAGGCAGGCGAGACCAGGCGCAGAAAGAGAAACAGGAAGAAAACTGCCAGGCCAATGAGTGAAAGCGTTCCCCAAATCGGCATGCGCGAGCGAAGATCGGCGCTAATCCCAATTTCGTTAGGCCCCGGCGGCGTCTGCGCGGTCGACTCGGAGGTTTCCAAATTCTTCTTCTCTCCGTTAACGGCCGGCGCCGACGCGAGGCGAAACATCGGCAGTTTCTGCAGGACTTTGACCGAGATGATGGCCACAGTGGCGGCGCAAAGCGTGGCCATGAGCGCCGTGCCGACGATGGAGGTGGGCCGCTTCGACCCTGAGGCTGCAAGAATGGCGATCGCCGTTGTGGGAATGAGTTGGACCGAGGCGGTGTTGATGGCCAGGAAGGTGCACATGGCGTTGCTGGCGACGCCGGGGCGCGGGTTTAACGTTTCCAAGTCCCGCATGGCCCGAAGTCCCAGCGGTGTGGCCGCATTGCCCAGGCCAAGCATGTTGGCAGCCATATTCATGAGCATCGCCCCCATGGCCGGATGTTCCGCGGGAACGTCGGGAAAAAGCCGGCGCATGATGGGCTGAAGGCCACGCGCGATGCGCTGCACCAGGCCAGCCCGTTCCGCCAGACGCATGACGCCTAACCAAAGCGCCATGATTCCAATCAGGCCCAGGGCAATGGTCACCGCGGTCTTGGCGCCATCGAAGGCGCCGTCTGTCACTTCTTTCAAGTGATTGGTCCAGCCGCCGATGGCCACCGCGGAAAGCACCAGGCCCAGCCAGATATAGTTCAGCACGGGGCCTCTATATCAGCCGCCGCCGCAACGGTAAAGGCGGACCGCCCCTTAGCCTTCCAGCATGGTGGCGGCCAGCTTCAGGGCCGAGTCGGATTTGCCTCCGAGCATCCGCGCGATTTCCTCCCGGCGCGCTTTGCCCTTCACCTCGCGCAACTGCGAAAGCGTGCGGCCTCCCACCACTTCCTTGGTGACAACAAAATGCGAAGAAGCGGCAGCGGCCACCTGCGGCAGGTGAGTGATGCAGATGACCTGGTGTGCTTCCGCCAGGGTTCGCATCTTGGCGCCGACCGCATGGGCAATCTCGCCGCCCACGTTGGCGTCAATTTCGTCGAAGATGAGCAGCGGAATGGAATCATGCGCCGCCAGCGCGGACTTGATGGCCAACATCAGCCGCGAAATCTCGCCGCTGGAAGCGATCGCCCGGAGAGGCTTCAACGGTTCCCCAGGATTCGGCGAGAAAAGGAGTTCGACCGCGTCGAATCCCGTCACGCGCGGCGCTTCCAGTGGCATTAATTTCGCTTCGAACTCTGACTGACGAAAACCGAGATCGCGCAGATTCTTGCGCACGTTCTCCGAAAGCTTCGGCGCGGCTTTCGCCCGCAATTTCCGCAGGGCCTCGCCGTTGCGGTGCAAATCTGCCCGCGCCTTCTCAATTTCTCCCGCCAGCCTTTCGAGCTCGGCATCGCGCCCTTCAATCTTGCGCATCCGCTCGGCCGCGCGATTCCCAAATTCCACGACTTCCCCAATGGAACCGCCGTATTTGCGCTTCAAAGATTCGAAGAGGGAGACCCGCTGCTCCAGGGAAGCGAGCTGGGCCGGGTCGAGATCCAGTTTCTCCGCGTAATTCGCCAGGGCGCGCGCGATCTCGGAAAGCTCGACCACGGCCGTCTCGTGGCCGCTAACGAACTGCGACATGGAGCTGTCGATCTTTTCCAAATCGCGCAGCAGCCGCTGCGTTTCGGCCAACTGCGAGAGCACAGCATCGTCCGCTTCGGCCAAACGCTGCGACACCGCCGAGGCGAGCTCAAGCAAACGTTTGCTGTTGCTGGCCAGTTGGTAACGGCCTTCGATTTCCGCTTCCTCTTCCGGACGCAAATGGGCCGAGGTGATTTCGTTGACCTGGTGGCGCAACAAATCAATCTCCTGGGCCCGGGCAGTCTCAGCCGTGTTCAGAGCCGCGTGCTCGGCCTGGAGCGACTGCAATTGGACAAAGACCTTCCGGTAATCAGCCAGGACATCGCCAGCCCGGGCAAAGCTGTCGAGCAACTCGAGCTGTTTCTCCGGCGAGAGCAGAGACTGGTGGTCGTGCGGACCATGCAGATCGACGAACTCGTCGCCAAGCTGCTTTAAGATTGCCAGAGTGGTGGGTGAACCGTTGATGAATTGGCGGTTGCTACCACCGGTCGTTAGGGAGCGCTTGATGATGATCTCATCGGCGCCTGGCTCCAGACCCGCGTCGGCCAGCAGGGCGTTTAATTTCCGCAGATCCGAGCCGGTGAAAACCGCTTCCACCGTGCAGGTCTCGGCTCCGGTGCGGATCAGCGATTTGTCCGCGCGCTCGCCCAGGAGCAATTGCAAAGCGCCGATGATGATCGACTTTCCCGCTCCGGTCTCACCGGTCACAGCAATGAAGCCGGGCTCGATTTCCCACTGCAATTCCTCCACCAAAGCCAGGTTTTTGATGCGAAGAAGATTCAGAACGGCGCTCATGGAAGGTTGAGAGTTGGGGATGGAGAGTTGAGAGTGCCGCGCTTTTGAAGATTTCAAACCCTCAGGACTCAACTTTCAACTCTCAACTGCTCCTCACCTTCCTGGGGACCGGAACCTCTCAGGGCGTGCCCATGATCGGATGCGACTGCGCCGTCTGCCGCTCACCCGATCCTCGGGATCAACGCCTCCGTTCCTCGATCTACGTGCAGACGCCGGAATGCTCTTTTGTCGTCGATACCGGCACGGACTTCCGCACGCAGGCGCTGCGCGCCAATATCCGGGACGTTGATGCCGTCATCTTCACTCATTCGCACACCGATCACATCATGGGGTTCGATGATCTGCGCCGATTCGGCTATGCCCGTGGCTATATGCCGGTGTATGCCTCTCCGGAAACCATGCGGGATCTCGAGCGCGTTTTCGAATTCGCCTTCAAGGCGCTTAACCCTTTTCCGGGATATCTCAAACCGGAACCACATATCGTGACCGGACCCTTTTGCCTGGGCGCGACCGAGATCACGCCGTTGCCGGTGCCTCACGGGCGAACGACGGTGAACGGTTACCTGTTTTCGCGCGCCGGGGAGAAACTGGTGGCCTACTTGTCCGACTGTAGCGAAGTGCCGCGCCACATCTCCTCGCAGATCGAGGGCGTCCACACTCTTATCATCGACGCTTTGCGCGAGAAGCCTCACCCGACGCATCTGAGCGTGGCCCAGGCGCTGGAGGTGGCTGCTCGCGTCAAACCGAAGCACACTTATTTTACGCACGTGTGCCACGAGCTGCCGCAGAGTGCGGAATCGCAGCTTCCCGCCGGTGCGCACATCGCGTATGACGGTTTGCAATTAAAGTTCTGATGTTCCCGGCGCGGCCTTTCATTCTGAGCATGCTCGCCTTGGCCGGCGCGACGGCGGCGCAGGCGGCCGAGCAGCCGCTGGCTCCGGCGACCATCGTCGTCTACAACAAGGCGGTTCCGGATTCCATCGCCCTGGCCAAATTTTACGCCCAGCAGCGCGCCATTCCGCGCGATCAAGTGATTGCCTTAAGCTGCCCGACGGAGGAAGAGATCAGCCGCGAAGACTACGACGCCACCATCGCGGAGCCGTTGCGCAAAGTTTTCCGGGAGCGCGGCTGGTGGACTTTTCGCGACACCCCAGACAGATGGACGATGGTGGCCACCAGCACGATTCATTTCGTCGCGCTGATGAAAGGCATCCCGCTAAAGATAGGCGCCACGGCGAAACCCTATCCGGGGGACGAGCCGGGCCAGGGTGCAATTGCGGGCCACAATGAGGCTGCGGTTGATTCGGAATTGTCCACCCTGGCTTTTCTGCTGCACCAACTTTCCGGCGCGGTGCCCAACCCTTATTTTCAAAGCTTTCGCGCCATCGGGGATTTTCAAGACGCCACTCTTCTGCTCGTTTGCCGACTGGACGGGCCCACCGCGGCCACGGTCCGTCGCATGATCACCGACGCCATCGCGGTGGAGAAAACCGGCCTCTGGGGGCGCGGTTACGTGGACGCTTCGCGCAACGTGGGCAACGGATTTGAGATAGGCGACAAGTGGATGGCCAGCATTGTCGAGCAAATGCACAAGGCGGGCATTCCCGTTGTTTACGACGATTTGCCGACGGTTTTTCCCGAGGGATATCCCGTGACCGACTGTTCTCTCTATTATGGTTGGTATATCGGCGGCGTGGCCGGGCCTTTTGCCAGTCCAGATTTTCGCTTTCTGCCGGGCGCGGTGGCGGTGCACATCCACTCATTCAGTGCCAATACCCTGCGCGATCCGAACGCCAACTGGGCGGCGCCGCTGCTCGTGCATGGAGCTGCCGCCACCATGGGAAATGTTTACGAACCCTACCTGCAGCTCACACCCTATCTGGATGTGTTTAACGACCGCCTGTTGCACGGATTCACCTTTGCCGAGAGCGCCTACATGTCGTTGCATGCCGTCTCCTGGATGACGACCATCGTGGGCGATCCGCTCTACCGGCCGTTCGCCACCTGGATGCAAATCGATGCCGGAAAGGAGGCGGGAAAGGCGGGCGGCGACTGGAAGTTGTACCATGACTTCGCGGTGAAGAACGGTTCCAAACCTCCGGCAGAGTACCGTCAACTCGCGCGCCAGGTGGCATCCCGCGCGCGCAGCGGAACCATGCTGGAAGATATCGGCTCCATGGAAGCGCGCGATGGGAACCTGGTCGCAGCCACGAGTTATTACCAGCAGGCGCGCGCCACTTTCGCCAAGCGAGACGACATTCTTCGCGTGGTCCTGGAAGAAGCAGATGCCTGGATCAAGCAGGGCAAGCCGAAGCGCGCCGTCGATCTCGTGCGCACGGTTCTGCGGATTATTTCACCTAACGTCCCCTCGACTCCGCTTCTGCGAAAAGTGGAGCAGGATGCCATGGCACCGCCGCCTGTTCCCCAGCCGCCGCCCTCGCCGGGGCCTGCGGGCCCGCATCCTTAGAGCGAAATCAGGGCACAAAATCAGCGGATGATTCCGCGCTCGCTCTGCTCGATAAACTGGACGATTTGCGAAATTTCCTCACTCACCGGCAATTCCTTCCCGATGGCCTCGATAGCCTGCCGCGTATTCAACTTGGAACGGTAGATCAAGCGGAATGCCTCCTTGATCAATTTGACGCTCTCGGCCGAGAAACCCTGTCGCTCCAGGCCGACGAGGTTAATCCCGCGGACCTCAGCCGGGTTGCCGTCCGCGATCATGAAGGGAGGAACGTCCTGCACGATCTTGGAACAACCGCCGGTGATGGCAAATCTTCCGATCCGGCAAAACTGATGCACGGCCGTCAGTCCTCCCATGACCGCGTTGTCCCCCACCTGCACATGACCAGCTAACGTTCCATTGTTGGAGAAGACCACGTTGTTTCCCACCCGGCAATCATGCCCGATATGGCTGTAGGCCAGGAAATTTCCGTCATTACCCACCACGGTTTTTCCCTCGGCGGTCGTGCTGCGATTCACGGTAACGAATTCGCGGAAGGTGTTGCCGTTACCGATTTCCAGGTAGGTCGGCTCGCCCTGATATTTCAAATCCTGCGTCTGCTGGCCGATGGAACAGTAGGCAAAGAACCTGTTGTTGGAACCAGCGCGCATGGGACCTTCGAGGGTGACGTGATGCTGCAAGCAGCAGTTCGCCCCGAGAACGACGTGCGGGCCAATCACACTGTACGGCCCGATGACATTACCCTGACCGATCTCCGCCCCGGGATCGACGATGGCCGTCGGGTGAATCTGCGCGTCACTCATTTATCGACAAAGGTGAACATCAACTCGCCTTCCGAGACCACGGCATCGTTAACAAGGCAATGGCACCTGGCCTTGGCCAGGCGGTTGCCCCGGTTCTTGATCACCTCCGCGTGAATATAAATGGTGTCACCGGGAAAGACCGGTTTGCGAAACTTCACCTCATCCGCGCTCATGAAATAACCGATGCGGCTGGGGGTCTTGGTCAGCTTGAAGAGAAGCAGACTGGCCACCTGCGCCATGGCCTCCACTTGCAGCACGCCCGGCATGACCGGATGGCCGGGAAAATGTCCTTGAAAAAACGGCTCGTTAATGGTGACGGTTTTCACGCCGACGATTTTCATGTCGCCCTCGAATCCGATGATGCGATCGACCATGAGAAAGGGATAGCGATGCGGCAAAATCTCCATGACTTGGTCGGACTCGAGCGCACCTTCGCCCAGCTTCATAGAACGCGGCGCGGAAATCGCCCGCCGCCTGGTACTTTCACGCGCCAGGGCTGTAGCCAACTCGGCGTTGATGCCATGCCCCGGTTTGACGGCCACCACATGGCCGCGGATGCGCTGGCCAATCAGCGCCAGGTCCCCGATGATATCGAGGATCTTGTGCCGCACGAATTCGTCGGCGAAACGCAGAGGCTCCTTGCTTAAAACGGATTCACCACGGACAACGATGGCGTTCTCCAGGCTGCCGCCCTTGATCAAATTCTTGTCCATGAGCGCCTGGACGTCTTCGTAATAAACAAAAGTGCGAGCGGGCGCGATTTCCTTCTCGAAAATGGCGGGCGTGATCTCGGTGGAGAAAAACTGGGTAAAACGGTTCTCGGGCCCGGCCTGGGTGCAGGAGATGCGAAAGTTTTCGTCCGGCAGCAGTATCAGCAGAGAGCCGTTCTTCGACTCGAGGTGCATCGGCTCGCGCACTTCGAAAAAACTGCGGGCCGCTTCCTGCGCGACAATTCCCGCCTTTTTAATGACCTCGACATAAGGCTGGGCGCTGCCATCACCGATGGGCGGCTCGTTAGCGTCCATTTCCACGATGGCATTGTCCACGCCCATGGCGGCGAGGGCGGAAAGCACATGCTCGACCGTGTGCACGCGCACGGAGCCCTCCCCGATGGTGGTGGCCCGCTCCACCGTCTTCAGATTCTC
>DASXIK010000223.1:0-4271 GCA_036498025.1 Chthoniobacterales bacterium | reverse complement strand
ATCGCGGGACTGAATCTGGTCTGGGTGATGTCTCTCTTCTACTCAGGACGGTGGCCTTTCGTTATGCGAATGGGCATCGCAGCTTTTCGTTAGGCGGGAAGAATCCAGTGGCCATTGAGCATGAGCCGGATTTCAGCGTGTCCGCGGTTCTTGTCACGGGCATCAAGTTTCCCACGGGTAACCCGGACCGATTAGCAGAGGAATTTCACGAGGTGGACGTTCCGGGCGCCCCGCCGAGCGGGATACATGGCCATGATCTCACGCTGGGGACCGGTTCCTACGATGGCATCTTCGGTGAGCAGACCTGGTTGCGTTACAAGGATGCGTTTTTCGAGACGAACGTGCAGTTCACCTTGAGAGGCGATGGCGCCCATCAATATCATTTTGCCAACGACCTGACGTGGAACGCCGGTCCCGGGTATTATCTGCTTCACCAGCGCGACACGGATGTGGCTTTGCAGTTTGTCGTCTCCGGAGAATACAAGGATGTCGATCGTTTCCGCGGGTCGAAGGCTGAAGACACCGGCATCACCGCGGTGGCTGTGGGGCCGCGGGTGGTGGCGTCGCGCGGCCGGTGGAGCGCGGAAATCTCGGTGGAAATTCCCGTTCTGATTGAAAACACCGCGTTGCAAGCCGTGCCCGATTACCGGTTGCGGGGCGGAGTTTCGGTCAGCTTTTAGCCGCGAATATATTCGTAGCCGAAGTGGGCCATGATCTCCGGGATCACATCGAGATGACGGTTGATTTCGGCCAGGTCCTCTGGGGCAAGCAGGGCGATTTGTTTGTCGTTGTAGTTAACGATCGGCTGACGGACCCGGCCCTCCAGTGAGTGCACCTCCACATCGCGGCTGACATCGAGATCGCTCAACTCGGGCATGAACTGAACGACGCGTTGCCGGCAGGCATCCGGTTTTTCAGAAAGCTCCTCGTAATTGAGTTTGATGGCGCGGCGCAGCGTTTTCTCGTTGCGCATCTGTTGCCGGGCGCAACGGATCCAATGCTGGATGCAACGCTCGAGCGCAATTTTGGCGCGGCGGCGAATGCCCTCGGCCACCGCATAGGGATTTCGCTGCATGAGAATGAACGAGCTGTCGGGAAAGTGCTTTTGCAGCATGGAGGCGCGAAAAATATTGGGCGGCGATTTCTCCAGGAAGACGCGCGGATTCGCCGTGGCGAATTTGGGGTTTTTGGACCACTCCTCGCGCCAGCGGCTCTTGATCTTAGGCCACTGGTAATGCAATTCGTTAGCCAGAATCGCGGCCTGCTCGCTCCAGATGCGACGGCAGCGCGGCGTCATCTTGCCGGGGATGGGCATGAAGTCGGAAACAAAACCCTGCCCGTTGACCTGCTGGTCCGGTCCGCCGGGTGCGGGAAAGCCGACGGCGTTGCGGCATTCGCTCATGACGCGCTCGAGCAGGGTGGAGCCGCTGTTGTTCATGCAGATGATGAAGAGGAATTTCTCCGGGCGATCGGGCGCGGAGTCTTCGACGGCTGATCCAAGCATGCGGGTGACCGCACCGAGCAGAGACATGAGGAGCTATCTCTACGTTCTCCCCGGGCGACAGGTCAACCGGCAAGTGCGGCGCGGTCTCTTTCCCCTAGGTCGTCTTGCGGAATCGCCAGACGGTCATCGCGCCCAGGGGAAGCACGAGAAGCATTGACCAGAACGTCTGCGCCGTGCCTTGCTGATCGCGCACGGCGCTCATCAAGCCATCCACGCCTAACGAAAGACCCGTGTCGTACTCGGAATCGTTCAGAGGCACAGCCATCACGCGCCTGGAAAGGCCGATGAAGGTATCGTCGCGGAAGGCAGACCGTAGGCCGTCGCCGGCGATGAGGAAGGTCTTTTTGTCTTGTAGGAAGACGAAGAAGACCGCGCTGTCGGCACCCAGCCCCCAGGATTGGAAGACGCGCCTGGCGTAGTCTCCCACGTAGGCGTCGCTTTGCATTTTCGGGTAAACCACCATGACCAAATGCTTCGAGGTCTCGCGCTCAAATTGCGCCAGACTGTCTTCCAGGCAGTCGGCCGTATCGGGTGAGGCCACCCCGGCGTAATCGTGGAAATGATCCGCGGGCGCGGGCGGAATCACTTCTTTGGCCTTCGCCTGCGTGGCCAGGACAACAAGCGCGATGGCGCCCTGGGCAAGCCGGCTCGCAGCGCGTCTCATCGACTGAGCGCGAGAAAGCGCAAGTGCCGCCATCCGTCGCGCCACCGCCGCAAATGCGGGGGCCGGGTGCGCCCTGCCGGCGAAAGTGTCGTCGGTACCTCGGTGATTTTCATTTTCGCGCGCGCTGCTTTCACGATCATCTCGCTGGCGAACTCCATGCCGGTGGTTTGCAGGTTCATGCGCTCGGCGGCTTCGCGGCGAAATCCGCGCAGACCACAGTGGAAATCGCCACAGGGCGGATTGCCGCAGGCCAGCCGGCCGGCAAGATTGAGCGCCGGCACACCGAAGTAGCGATTGAGCAGCGGCATCGCGCCCGGGCGAATTCCGCCGCGGAAGCGATTGCCCATGACCAGGTCATAGCCTTGGCGCAAGCACTCGACGAAGGGCATGAGGTTCTCAAAATCGTAACTGTCGTCCGAGTCGCCCATAATGATGTAATGGCCGCGCGCGGCCTGGATGCCGCCGCGCAGTGCGCTCCCGTAACCTTTCTGCTCGATATGGACCACCCGGACATTCAGGCGCCAGGCGATCTCCTGGGATCCGTCGGTGCTCCCGTTATCCGCTATCAAGATCTCCGCGCGCACGCCCTCCGCGATCAGCCCGTTTTGCGCTTTTCTAATGCACGCCTCCAGAGTCTCCGCCTCGTTCAGACAGGGCATGACCACCGACACTTCGGGCGATGCGATCTCCGCGGGATTAATGGTCATAAGGGCTATTTTATCTCGACCGCATGGAAGAGTTCCGCTCCGAATACGGCGAGCAGGCTAGACTGAACTCGAGTATGGCAACGGAGCAACTGATTTGAGGGACAGGTAACGACGATGAGGCAAGTCTTTCGGTTCCTCGGCTGGTGGCTTCTCCTGGTCAACCTCTTCGCCCTGGTGGTGGTTAACCGCCTCGATCTCATGCCGGACAAGGCCTTCCCCTGGATTAATCCCTGGGAAACGCAGCAGCTCCATTCGTGGAATCCCATTTCGCTGCATGCGCGCTGGGACTCCATCTGGCTGCTGGAGCTGGCCAAACATGGGTATCACTGGGAAGGGGGAACTCGTCTGACCAATCTCAATTTTCCTCCCCTGTATCCCTTTCTGATGCGCATTGTCGCGCCGCTGACGGCGGGGAATTACATCCTGGCGGGCTGGATCGTTAGTGTGCTCTGCCTGGCCGGCGCGCTCGCGGTTTTTTACCGGCTGGTGCAGGAGTTCCACCCGGAGATCGACCCGCAGCAGCCGATTTTCTATCTGCTCATTTTTCCGGCCAGTTTCGCCTTAAACGCCGTCTATGCGGAATCGCTCTTCCTGCTGCTCTCGCTTCTCACGATTTATTTTGCCCTGAAGGGGCGCTTCGTCGTGTCGGGGATCTTTGGCGGCCTGGCCGCGCTCACCCGCATCAATGGGATCCTGCTTTTTGTGCCTGCAGCCTGGGAATATTTTCGGCGTCACGGCCGCGCCGGTCTGACAAGGCGATCCGTTGCGGGGCTTTTTCTCATTCCGTTAGGCACGTTTCTCTTTTTTCTGCACCACTACTTTTTTTCCGGAAACTTCTTCCTCTACATGAAGATCCAGAGCCGTTTTGGGCGCCAGCTTTTTCGGATCACCCCGGAGCACTTCGTCGTTTTTTCTCACCCAGCCGTGGCCAACCTCCTCACTGACGTGACCGTTCTTGTTTTCCTCGTGGGAGTGACCTGGCTAATTTTTAAAAGGGGCTGGACCAGTTACGGGCTCTATCTCGTGGCTTCGCTATTTTTGATTGTGGCCACGGGAACGCTCGTCGGGATCGCGCGCTATTCCCTGGTTCTTTTCCCGATCTTTATTGCCCTGGCCAGCATCAAAAGCCACCAGTTTGAGCGAGCTTATACGCTTGGCTCAGTCCTGCTCATGGGCTTAAGCATTACGCTCTTCGTCAATTGGTATTGGGGTATGTAGCCGTCGCCTCGAAGACAACCCTTTAGCCTTGACAACTTCTGCCGTGGGCGCAAAAAATCGGACATGAAGAGCAAAACAAAACCGGCTAAGAGTCCGAAAGCCCAGACCCTGCGCGATCTCAAACTCAAGAAGAGCAACGTCAAAGGCGGCGCGGGCCGGGGCACCGCTCTAAATAGAA